>JBFLZX010000044.1:0-9158 GCA_040756075.1 Patescibacteria group bacterium
ATTCACTTCCAGCAATTTTCCAAAAAGAAATGGTAAAAACCCGATTAGTTTAAACCCAATAATTAACCAAGAAAAACTAAACAAAATCACAAAAGGAAATCAGCCCTATTCTTGGATTAGAAACCTATTAAAAAGCCCCTAATCTAAGGACAGTGCCGATTTTTGAGAGGCCATTTGGTGGGCGGCTCGCAGAGCCGCCCACTGGTTTTTCGGCGTGGAATCAAGGCCGCTCGGCGGCCTGACGGCCGCCTCGCGCCCGCCCAAAACGAGGTTCAAGCCGGGCCTGTCACCGGCTTAATTCTGAAAAATCTGAGCCATCAGGGACAGGACTGGTGGCAAAAGGAGGAAAAGATGAGTAACATATTTGTGAAGATCGCCCGGTTGGGCGCCGCGGTCAAGGAGTTTTTTTTGACCGACGGTGGCACCACAGTCGGCGATGTGCTCAGCCAAGCGGCTGAGCCGGTGGAGGGTTACGAGATCCGGGTGGATGGCTCGCCAGCCACGCCGGAGACCTCTCTACACGACGGGGCCATTATTACCCTGGTCCCGGCCATTCGCGGCGGGACCAGGTAAGAGGCCCCACGCCTGTGTGGTGTAGGCTGATCCCGGCCTAGGAACTGAACCCCGCTCGCAGAGCATTTTTGGGGAGGGATGAGCGGTTGGAGAGCCGCTGGTTAAGGGGACGTCTACTAACCCTTAACAAACAATTCTCCCGGAGAGGAAAACAGCTTTAAGGTAGTATGGGCCTTAAAGTTTACTCACTCTCTTCCGGCATCAGGCGGCGCGGCCGGAGCGTCCTGTAAATCCCATACCGCACTCAGCGGCGAGTACCAATGGATAGGGCAGATGATCCTGATTCCAAAGGGAAAACCGCCAGAGGCGAAAAGTTTCACTCTTAGGTTGAGGAAATAAGACACTCCTTATTTCCTCTCCCTTTCCAAGTTCGTCATAACATTATGATGGCGGGCTTGGAAGGGGTTCATTAACCCCTATTGCTCTGGAATTGGAAAAAGCAAGTTTTCCCCTAGCCGTAGGCCCATCGCCGCCAATTGGCGGTGGTAAAAATTGTCGAAGGTCTCGGGGGGGCGATGGTTGTCTTATGAAGAGGGGCGAGCCCTTTCTTAATGGTATCGAGGAGGTGCCATAGGAAAGGAAAACCTCTCTTCTCCTCGCCCCGCTTTATAAGAAAACGGCGCTTGTTTATTCCTGAGGAGAGAGTTCCCGAAGTATTCGCCAAAGGCGAAACTACGGGGTAAAATTCAGGGCAATTAAAAAAACACCTCTGGCTGAAAGCCGGGGGTGTTTTTTTAACAAAGAACTTGAAAAAATATTGTAAAGTGCTAAAATGCAAGGTACGAATAAGGAGATACAAACATTATTAAAAACTGAATAAAGACTAGTTATGGAAAGTCAAATATTTTTGTGGATAATGTAAAATCTTTTATCAATTAGAATTCGGTGAATACGAAGCAGTAAGCGTCTTGAAACTGCAATAAGTCTGATGTAGTAATGTTTACCCTCTATTTTTTTCTTCTGGTAATACTGTTTTAAATCCTTGTCGCATCTTACAGCGGCTTTTGCAGCAATAAACAAATAATATCGCAGATAAGGACTTCCTCTTTTTGAGATTTTACCAGTTTTGTTTTTTGACTGGCCACTTTGATTAACAGATGGATCAATACCAGCAAAGGCAATTAAGCTGCTTGGAGAGCTAAATCTTGCAATATCTCCGATTTCACAATAAATCCCAGCAGCTAATTGAGGAGAAATACCAGGAATGCTTTTTAAATATTGGACTTCAGCAATGTTTTTGGACATTTGGATAATTTGTTTGGTTAATTCTTGCTTCTTTTGTTCTAAATTCTGAACAATTTTATCAGTTTCTGACCTTGTCGAGCTAAGAATATCTTTTTCCTGACCAGTAAAGATAGACTCCCTAAATTTAATTGTCTCATTATGTGCTTTCATTTGCCGGATAGTGTTTTGTAAAAAAAGTCGATGCCGAGTCAGGGTTTTAAGTTTAGTAATGACTTTAGATTCACAAAATAGATGACCATCACCATTTTTGAGCATATTAGCAATATGTTTAGAGTCAATTTTGTCTGTTTTAGTCTTTCGAATAGTTGCTTTAGCCATTCTTTTGGTTAAAAGAGGATTAATCACTTTTATCTTGTAGCCAAGGTTTGTAATCGAATGGCAAAGCGGTAAATGATAAATCCCAGTTGCTTCTACCCCTAATATTACTTGATTATTCTTTAGATGAGAAATTTGTTTCATTAGCTCTAAAACCCCGCAATGATTATTGCTAAATGAGAAAGTCTGAAAGTTAGCCTTTAAATCAGAGATAGTAGCAACATTCTGCCTTTTAGCCACATCAATGCCCACAAAATATTGATTTTGCATATTTGTTCTTAAAAAATTAAATCAATAAAAAAGAAGAAAAAAGAAGAACGAGAATTAAAAGTCTCAATCTCATCGCTGAATAAAATCGCCTCGTTGGTGATAAGATGCCAAGCATCAACTAGTTATTCTTTTCTTTAGCAATGAGCTTGAGACCACGTTTTTTGCTTCGAGCCTAAAAGCTCTGGAGGGGAAAAACGTGACTCTCAAGTTCATTGTACATTAACCACTATACGAGGAGGTGATAAGATGAAAGTGCTGATGCCAAAGTTGGCTCGCAGATTTATGAAACGGCTCAAGATTAGGTGGAGGGTGATAATTGAGCCGGGCCAAGGTGATACGCTTTTGATTATGAGCGAATTTACCAATGTGGCTAGGAAAATAGGAGAACACCGCATTTCTGCTCCACAGCAATATCTTGCTAATCCTGAATATTTTCGGCTTGATTGGGCTCATGAGCTCTGTCACGCTGTCTTGGCCGAAAGAATAGATTTGATTTTCGGCGGGTCAGCAGTGGTCGGAGAAATTGATTCCAAAGAGCGGGAGCGGCGGGCAAAAACCCTTTATTATGCTCGGATCCACGAGGACCTATTGGTTAATGATGCCAGGGATGAATTATTAGGCCGCGATTTGACAGTCAAGGATGTCTATTCAACACACCAACATTTTTTAGAATTAACTAAGATGGCGAAAACCGGCCATCCCAAGGCGATACAGTTTTTCCAAGAACCTCGGCTTCCTTGGATATTAGCCCTTAATATCGCTGAAGATGAACGGCATAACTGTGGAGTTGGGGCAATAGAAGTTTTAGACCTTTATGAGTCAAACTCCCGTCAGAAAATCAAAGCCATCTGTTCTATTTATCAAGATTTACCGCGGCTTTCTTGGAAAAGAGAAAAAGATTTGCCAGCTCTTGAAAGAAGTATCCAAAAGATAGTCGCCGAAATTTTCCGAGAGAATTGGAAACCAAAAATGGTCAACCATCCTAAATTTCCGCTCCGGAAAGTGTGGAGTGTAGAATAAAATCGGGGAGGGCTTGCTGAAAATACATCCCTCCCAATCTTTCTTGAGTTCGTTTCTTCCCGCCTTCGCATTGAGCTTCGGCGGGCAAGTTGGTAAAATTGAAATGAACTCAAGCCAAGATTTATGAGGGTCTGGGGAAAAATAATTTTTGCCCGCGAGCCAATGCTCTTGTCCGCCGCCTTCGGCGGCGGTTTTTCAGCAGGCGGGGCAAAGCCCCGCCTGCTGATTTTTAGCGTTTTAGGTTTTTTCTCCTTGATTTGTGGATCAAATTTGGTAAAATGATAGAGAAAGTTTGAATTGATTTAGTTTGAGCACCAAAATCTGACTTTCGGAAAATTGACCGACTTTTTGATTGGCGGCGCACAGCGCCGCCCATGCGTTTTGCCCTTGACTTTCCTCTGCGCTCGGCGCGGCTCGCCGCGCCTCGCGCCCGCCCAAACGGAGGTTCGAGACCTGGAATCTTAAGTCAAGATTTGTTCCTGTGGATATCTTTTAAGGTAAGGTGTTCCTCTTTTCCAGACAGCGTAGACGCGATAAAGAACTTTCCTGGCCGTGGCGCAAGTGGCTTCTTTGTGTCTTTTCCCCTCTTTTTTCTTTTTCTCAAAATACTCTTTTAATTCAGGATCGTATCTTTTGGCAATGTAGGCTGCAATGTAGGCAGCCTTTCTTAAGTAGGGCGAACCTCTTTTGGTTAGTTGGGTGTTTCTTTTAATACTGATGCCGCTTTGTCTAACCTTGGGATCCAAGCCGGCGTAAGCCACCAGAGACTTACCGGAAGGAAATCTTGCAATATCGCCAATTTCTGTAATCAGAGTTGCAGCAATAGTCGGACCTATTCCGGGAATGGACATTAAAAGATTTTTAAGATCCTGATTTGTCTCTCTATCTACCCGGCTGCGCAAAGCCAGCACCGTCTCTTGCAAGAGCAGCAATGGTTTTCTGACTTCTGCCAAAACATCTTCTTGTTCTGGAAAAACTCTCTCTATTCTTGAACAAATGGCCAACAGCATGCCATAAATACGATTAATCTTGAAAGCTGTCCTGTTAATGGATTTCAACGGGTCAAGTGATTTCAGAGATAACAGCGTTCCTTCCCCCTGTAATGTCAGCTTAGCAATAATTAAAGCGTCAGTCAGATCAGTCTTCTTTTTCCTGATAGTTGTTCTGATAAATTGCTTGGTAAGAATTGGGTTGATGAGCCGAAAGGGAAGGCCTAATTCCAAAGAACGTTTGGCCAAATAATAGTGATAGTCAGCCGTAGCCTCACAAGAAACTACCAGCCGGGGATACTTCAGCTTAACTTCACTAAGGAAGCCATCAATCACCTCCGGCACATTGGCCAAAACAATTTTTTCTTTAACCTTAGCGAGCTTGTTGACCCTCAGGCCAACCAGCTCTCTTTTGCCTACGTCAAAACTAATGATTGTCTCTTTATTAGAAGAAAAACCACCTGAAAAAAGGTTCTAAAATTTTCTACCTGATGTAGGAGATTTTTTTAATGTCCGTTTTTTGATTTACTTTTTTTGCCTTATCTTTAAATTTTTCTCAAAATTTTTAAAATGTCTTGATGGATTTTGCCATTAGAAGCAACAATATCTCTGCTTTTTAAATTCCAGTCTTTATTTTGGAAATCAGTAACTCTGCCGCCGGCTTCTTTAACTAAAAGACTGCCTGCTGCCACATCCCAAGGATTAGCCCCGGGAATCATAATTGCTTCAGTCAAACCTCGCGCTACCCAAACAAACTCTGCTGCCGCGCTGCCTAGTTGTCTAATATCATAAGATCTTAATTTGAAAAAGCGATAAATTTCTACTGCTCGCCTGATATGCTTTTTCTTGTAACTATGGCAATAAGTTAAAAAAGATTTTTCTATTTTATTAGTTCTGGAAACAAAAATTTTCTTGCCATTGAGATAGGCACCCTTTCCCTTTTGTGCGGTAAACAATTCGGATAATACTGGAACAAAAACAACTCCTAAAACTATTTCGCCTTGATAAGCTAAAGCGACAGAAACTGCAAAAAGCGGGTTTTTAATAGAAAAATTTGTTGTCCCGTCAAGAGGATCGCAAATCCATAAAAAATCCTTTCCGACAAAATTTTTAAAACCCGCTTCTTCAGATAAAATATCATGACGCGGGAAATTTTTTCGAATCTCTTGTAGAATAATACTCTCTGCCCCAAAATCAAACCTTGTTACAATTTCATGATCGCTTTTAAATTTAAAATTGCTCTGGCGATGAATTTTTAAAAAGTTTTTAAGCAAATATTCACCAGCTTTTTTTGCGGCTGATTGAGCAACCTTTTTGAATTTTTTAAATTTAGGTTTTTGTCTCATAGTCTTTTTACAAAAGTCCCATTTCTTCTTTGGTTATTTTAACCAAATCTTCAACTTTATAATTTAAAACATCCCTTATTTTATTAATTCTTCTTTTTTCTATAAGAAACTTGCCAATCTGTTCTAATATCATATTTAAACAAACTCGCATCGTTCGGCTTAGATAAGTAGTTTCGTCGCTTAGTCTTGTTAATAGAAAAACTATTTCGCAATAATTTTTAAATTTTTTTTGAAATGTCTTTGATTTCTTTGAAAGAAACAACCTAATTTTTTTACTAGGTTTAAACCTTGCTCGATAATTAATTTTCGCTTTAAAATATACCAATTTTTCGGGAGGGAAAATAATTTTTTTGATCCGAGATGGAGGAGCGATTTTAGACTTCAAAATTGCTCTTGCATACTCTGACTGCGGCAACTTAGTAAACAAATCTATTTTTATACTCTCCGAAACAAAGCGGATAAAACTATGAAAATCTTTTTCGATTGGTTCTAGGGGACGTTGAGTTAAAGCTGTGTAAGGTTTTCTTTGAACATATATTTGATATAGTTTTTTCAGCTCCTTTAAGCAATCTTTCAGTTCTAATTTCCTCTGAAGCTTATTCACAAGATATCCCGCATATTTTTTTACTCGTTGAAAAACTTTTTTTCGCTCATTTACTTTTTTAAAAAACCATTTTGGATCTTGGATAATTATACGAGCGATTTCCTCTGGCATAGGAAAATTCTTTACCCACCGCCGCCCCTTCCGATCAAAACGGCAAAAGGCTGGCCTTTTTTGACCAAATAAAACTTGGGGCGTTCTCTCAATGCCCTTTTTTTCAAAAAAATTTTCTAAAAAAGAACGTTTATAGGCTCGAACTAAATACCATCCCTGTTTTTTGATAAACTTCCTATGGCGGCCTAAGTTAGGTTTGGGTTTTTTCTTTGTTTGTAAATTGATGAACTTGCCGTTTTTTGCTCTAGATAAAATTTCACCAGTCGGCAAAATTGTCAATCTTGTTCCTTCTTTAATAATTCGCCTTGCTCTTGCTAAATTAAAGCAAGCACTATTGTACTCTCTAGCTAAATTTGCCCCATGACTAGTTATCCCGCCTTGCTGGGCAATAATTGCCTTGGCTTTTTTTAAGTAAAAAACATCTTCACTCAAATTTAAATCTGGGATAATGACGATTTTGTTTTTATAAAAACTTGGCTTTTTATTTTTTTTAAAAAAGACTACCCGGCCAGCGATTTTTTTCCTCTTTTGAAGACTGATAGGAACCATTTGCATAAAAATGGATGCTCCTAATTTAATAGCAAGCGCGAGGAGCTTTAATCCCTTGCTAATAATCTTACAATATCCGCCCGGCTAACAATGCCAACTAATTTTCCATTTTTTACCACTGGCACAGGATTTATATGTTCTTGTTCGAAAAGCGAAGCTAAATCTTCAATCTTGGCGTCAGCATCAATTGTAATTACACTTGGCGTCATAATATCTTCTGCCTTTGTCCCTAAAATCTTTTTTATTTCTTCTTTTACTTCTTTTGGATCTTCTAAATAAAGGAAGCTGTCTAAAAGCTGGATATAATTTGGAATATGAATTTTTGATTTCTGCATTATTACATCAGCTTCAGTAACAATACCTACCACTTTTTTATTCCGAACAACTGGCATACCGGTTAAATCATATTTAATTAATTTTTTAGAGATTTCAGAAACCGGGGTATTTATTTCGCAAAAAACCACCTTTTTTGTCATTATGTCGCGAACCTTCATAAATATAATACGAATCTACGAATAAATGCTAATCTACGAATATGCAAATCAACACTAATTCGCATTATTCGCAAATTCGTAGATTTGCATAAGATTCGCATCATTCGTATTATGTTGTTATTTTCTCCAAAAACTCAAAAACTTTTCGATTTTGAATTAAACTGCGTAAATAGTCTTTATATTCTTCTGATTGAATTTTTTCCATTGTTTTTGGATCGTGCTGATAACGTTCTAAGGTTTTTTTCTGTTCCTTCTCTACCTCTTCTTCTTGAACATTAATTTTTTCCTTTTTAGCGATTTCCCGCAAGATCAAGCCGATTTTAACTCTTTTTTCTGCCCGCGGCCCAAAGTCTTTTTTTAAATCTTCTTCGGTCTTTTTAATATGCCGCAAATATTTTTCGTATTCGCCGCCAGAGACTAAAACCATATTCTTTAATTCTTCAATCATTTTTCTAACTTCAGCCTGGATTAAAGTTTCCGGAAGTTCAAAATCAGTTTTTTCGGCAATTTTTTCCATAATTTCTAAATCTAAGCGGTCTTTTTCTTTTTGTTCAACTTCTAGTTCTAAATTCTGCTGTAATTTTTCTTTAAGATCCGCGAGATCTTTAAATTCGCCCAAAGATTTAGCAAAATTATCATCCAAATTCGGCAAAATTCTTTCTTCAATTTCTTTCATTTCCACCCGAAATTCAACATTGCGATCTGCTAAATTTTTTTGATGATAATCTTTGGGGAAACGTAAAACAAATTCTTTTTTCTCCCCAGTTCTCATTCCCACTAATTTATCTTCAAAGCCAAGCGCAAACTTACCTTCGCCTAAAATTAAAGGATGATTTTTACTTTCGCCGTTGTCAATTGGTATGCTGTTTAAATAAGTTTTAAAATCAATTTCTATTGCATCGCCAATTTTCGCTCCCCGTTCCACTTTTTTATATTTGCTACGGTTTTTTTGTAAATTTAAAAGTAATTTTGTAAACTCTTTTTGATCAACTTTAACTTTTTTCTTTTTAACTTTAATTTTTCGATAATCCGGCAATTCAATTTTTGGCAAGACGGATATTATTGCTTTATAAATAAAAGGATTTTTAGGAGCAATTTTAATAATTTGAATTTGAGGCAGGCCAATTGCTTCAATTTTGTTATCTAAAATAATTTTGACATAACTTTTCTTTAGAGCTTCACTTGCTGCTTCTTGCCAAAATCTTTCTTGACCAATTTCTTGTTCCACAATTTTTATCGGAATATGGCCTGGCCGAAATCCCGGTTTTTTTAAATTTTGAGAAAGATTTCTTGCTGCCTGATTAAAATATTTTTCTACATCCTGTGCCGGAATTTCTACGGTTAATTCCAACTGAGATTGGGGCAATTTTTTAATTTCTAATTTCATAATTATTAATCATCACAAATATACTCGGATAACTTTTTTAAAATAAATATCTAAAAAATATTTAACATTAAAGTTTATCTTAACCCTGGGTTGTTTTGGTTTATTAATTTCGCAAATTTTATATAAATTACTTTGAGTTACGAAATTAATCATTGTCATTCCGAGTCCCGAGTTCTCCCGATAAATCGGGGTAAATCGGGACGAGGAATCTCTGGCGAATGCGAGAAAATCCTGACATTCGTCAGAGATCCTTCA
>JBFLZX010000045.1:0-9069 GCA_040756075.1 Patescibacteria group bacterium
TCTATATATTGCCGCATATTTTATAGCGTGATATATTGAGATTAAGGTTATTTAATTATAACAGGTACTTCGTATAATAAGCAACAAAAAGTTATTAACAGGCAATCAATACTGCCAGAAACGAGTTGTGCGAAATTTAATTTCAATCCCTAATTATGAAAATATACATTGAACACTCAAAAGAATTGAATTTTAAGGAGGATTTATATTTGCCCATCAGGGAAAGTCAGCTCAATTCTGAACATGAGATAATATTACCTCATGAAATTTATCAAGAAGCAAGTGATTTTGTCACGAAAGATATTATTAAAACGTGTGATGTGATGGTCGCGGAGGTTTCGTTCCCTGCAACTGGGTTGGGAATTGAGCTGGGATGGGCAAATGCTTTTGAGTGTCCAATTATCTGTATTCATCGTAAAGATTCAAAGATATCTGGCTCGCTAAAAGTAGTATGTAATAATTTTATTGAATATACAGATAAAGAAGATTTAATTGAAAAACTAGGTAACGCATTATCAACGTTACGGGATTGAAATTAAACATCGCACAACACGGCATATCCGGTTCGGAAATTCACACTATTTTGATAAAATTAAGGAAAGTGAAATTTCCTCTCCCAAATTTTTGTTCCGCTATTGCTGCACAAAAACTTCGGATATGCCGAAACGTTAAGTGAAATTGTCCACCTTATTTATGAGTTACAATTTAGGTTCAAAAAATAATATCAAAGCCCCACTTATCCGAAAAAATCTCTCGGATTGGTTCAAGAATGAAGTCAGCGATCTTGAGCCTCATCTACAAGAAATAACTTTAAAGATTTTTTCGGACATCAACTTCTTATGCAATTTTTCTGAAAAAGCTCTTTTGCTATGGGCAAGTTGTGACAGAAGACCACCAAGTAAAGGCAAGCAGAAATATCACTCTTTTCCTGAGATAATTAAACAACAAGCAAAACAAAAGGGCATTTATCTTGATTCCAGACCAAACGGTCCTGCAGTCGCCGCTTTCGAATTTGCAGGAGGAGAGAGGCCTCAACGACACGGGAGTAACAACAAGTGGCACATTCATCATCTTTATTCAGGGAAATTTCCATATATCAAAAAAGAAGAGACTATACATGCTGCAAAGGATTGCTTGCATTTTACTCAAGCGGCTGGTCTTGTAGCTTTGCATCCGTTAGCAGATGCTTTAGCTGATGAATGTCCGGCCTTTACTTGGTTTTTACGATATAAAGTATACGAAAAATTCGGATACGATCCAGACCAGGCTTTTTCAGAAAAAATTGATAAGTGGGGTTTTGATAAAAGCAGAAAGATTGAACTTGAAATCATTTCAAAATAAAACGGTGTCCAACATCACTTAACACGGGCTAGCCGGTTCGCTCGCTAAAATTATTTTTTTATTTAATCTCACCTATTAGGTCTAAAGATTTCTCTATCTCGTTTAATTTCGTTGGTGAAACACCAGAATGCAAAAATTGCCCAACTAATTCATCATAAAAACTATAATCAGTCAGTTCACCTAAATATACGCTTACGCATGTATCTTTAGTTCTGCTGTAAAATGTCCCTTTAAAGCCCACCCCTTCGTAACGCGATTCTGCAATTTCAACGTACTTTGAACATTTCTCTTTAAGAGCCAGGTCAGAATTTTGACATCCAACTAAGAAAGTTAAAACGCTTAATATTATTGTAATTATGGGCAATTTTTTCATAAGTTTATTATAAGACCTTTTTATTTGAATACAATAAAAATAATTTTTTACGCTCGCTCACCCATATTTTTTTGCATTGGTCGCCCTTCGGGCATATTATACCAATGCTAAAAAAACATCGGCTAGCCCGCGACGTTATACGCCATTCAAAAAATATTTTTCTTTTTATAAGGAATTTTGATAGGCTTTTAAAAGGGGAAATAAATTTGTTTTTTATTTATTAGGAAGGGGTAATATTGTGTTTTTTCTGCTTTTGGAGGCGCAGAAAAAACGATTTATTAATTTTACATGACGATTGAACAGATTGAAAAAAATATTTCAGAGATGATGGAAAATTTTAGAAAAGAAAATTTTATTTTTGACTTGCTTTTATCCTACGGATTACCCAAAACCACTATTACGCTTTTAAAAAGGGGCCGGCACAATCTTTCAAAAAAAGAAGGCGTTACTTTTTTGAAAAAAAAGTTATATTTCGAGGAGGTCGCAGGTAGGGATTTGCACATAGTTATTGATGCCATCGAAAAAGATAATACCATAAAGCGACACAACCCAAGATTTATAGTAATTACTGATTACAAAACTTTATTGGCGACCGACACAAAAACGAATGATCGCCTTGACGTCCCCCTGAAAGAACTTGTAAAACATGGGGATTTCTTTCTACCATGGGCTGGTATAGAAAAGCATAAATACATTAGCGAAAATCCAGCCGATAGAAAAGCCGCAGAAAAAATGGCAAAACTGTATGATGAAATAATGGCTGATAATGAAATCTTAGATAAAGATAAAATTCATGATTTAAATGTTTTTTTGGTTAGACTTTTGTTTTGTTTTTTTGCTGAGGACACAAAAATATTTAATGATAAAATTTTTACTACCGCCATATCATCACATACACAGGAAGATGGTAGCGATTTGCATAGTTATTTAGAAAAATTATATGCGGTGTTGGATACAAAAAAAGAAAATAGAGTTGACTTACCGGTCTATTTTGAAAAGTTTCCTTACGTAAACGGTGAGTTGTTTCGAGAAAAACGCTGGATTCCTAAATTTACCAAACATTCACGAAAAATAATAATTGAATGCGGAGAGCTTGATTGGTCAAGAATTAATCCGGATATTTTTGGCTCCATGATGCAGGCGGTTGTACATCCTGGCGAACGCAGCAGCTTGGGAATGCACTACACCTCAGTGCCAAACATAATGAAAGTTATTGAACCGCTATTTTTAAATGATTTAAAGGAAGAGTTTGAAAAAAACCGAGAGAGCAAGAAGGGATTGATGAAGCTTTTGAGCAGACTTCATAAAATAAAAATATTTGATCCCGCATGTGGTTCGGGAAATTTTATCATTATTTCCTATAAAGAATTACGCCGTCTTGAGATGGATATTTTAAAGGAGTTAAAATCAACCGCATATTTCCCCAGCAATCTAAAAAATTTATACGGCATTGAAATTGACGACTTTGCTCATCAAATTGCAAAGTTATCTTTATATATAGCCGAACATCAGTTAAATTTGGAGTTTCAAGAAAGATTCGGTAGAGTGAATCCGACTTTACCTTTGCAGACTTGCGGAAATATTATTTGCGACAATGCGACTAGGATAGATTGGGAAAAGGTTTGTCCAAAAAAAGAAGATAACGAAATATATATTCTCGGTAACCCCCCTTATCAGGGAGGAAAATTACAAAATACTGACCAAAAATCCGATATGGACTATGTATTTGATGGCTTCGAAAAATATAGTAATCTTGATTATGTTTCCTGTTGGTTTTATAAAGCTAGCAAATATTTATCAAGCAATATTAAAGTAGCATTTGTTACTACCAATTCTATATCACAAGGTACGCAAGTTAATGATCTATGGCCTTATGTTCTCAAGAATAATATTGAAATTTATTTTGCTACAAAAGATTTCTTGTGGTCAAATAACGCAAAGCATAATGCAGGAGTTATGTGTTCAATAATTGGCTTAAGGAAAATATCCGATAAACCAAAATATATTTCTACAAATAATTTCAAAAAAAGGGTAGCTAATATTAATGCGTATCTATTAGATGCACCTAATATATTTATAGAAAAAAGAACCACTCCGTTAAGTAAACTACCGGAGATGAATCAGGGCAATATACCCCTGGAGAATGGGCATTTAAGATTAAGTGGCGATGAAAAAAATAAAATTGTAAAAGAGTTCCCAGAAAGTCATAAATTATTTGTAAAAGTAAGCGGATCTCAAGAACTAATCAACGGTATTGAAAGATGGTGCTTATGGATTTCAGATAAAAATTTAAAGCTGGCTCTTTCCATTAAACCAATTAGAGATAGAATAGAATTGGTAAAAAAATTCAGGGAAAAAGGTGCGGAGAATGCAAAGGCATGCTTAAATCGCCCTCATCAATTTTGCATGTTGAATACTGCAAAAAAAATCTTATAGTAGTGCCAATTGTTTCTTCGATAAAAAGAGAGTATTTACCGCTAAATTTTTTAGAAAACGATTACATTATTATGAACTCGGCTTTGGTTATATATGATTCTGAACCCTATATTTTTGGTATCTTGTGTTCAAAAATGCACATGACATGGATTAAGGCCTTTGCGGGTAAATTAAAATCTGATTTAAGATATTCAGTAGGTCTATGTTGGTATAGTTTTCCATTACTTCCACTAACCACTAAACAAAAGGAGGAAATTACCCGACATGTTTATGCTGTATTAGAGGAACGAGAAAAGCACTCGGAGAAAACCCTGGCGGAAATGTATGACCCAAATAAAATGCCGGGGGGTTTAAGAGAGGCGCATCATTCGCTTGATTTAGCAGTAGACAGATGCTATCGCTCAAAGCCTTTCTCTAGCGACGAAGAACGCTTAGAGTGTCTTTTTAGACTATATGAGCAAATGATTGCTGACGAAAAAAATATTAAAAATTCAAAATAAAATATATGACCACGCCCAATATAGTTAATGTTACATACGCTCAAACAGGAAATAGCACGAAAACTAATGAATTCGGCATGCGCGATATGCAAGAAAAAGCATATGCTGCACGCGATGCCCAATATCTTTTACTTAAAGCACCACCGGCTTCTGGAAAATCGCGCGCCTTGATGTTTATTGCCCTGGACAAATTAAAAAATCAAGACCTCAAGCGTGTAATTGTAGCGGTGCCGGAAAGATCTATCGGCGGATCATTCAGTGATACGGATTTAAAATCACATGGCTTTTTTGCAAACTGGAAACCAAGCGCTAGATATAATTTATGCACCCCGGAAGGTGAAAAAAGTAAGGTACAGGCATTTTTGAAATTCATGGATAGCGACGAACAGATATTAATCTGCACTCATTCAACGCTTCGCTTCGCATTTGAACAGATCGACGAAAAAAAATTTAACGATACCTTGCTGGCAATTGACGAATTTCACCACGTTTCCGCGGATAAAGAAACTAATCGCTTGGGAAGATTATTGCATTCAGTTATGACAAAATCAAACGCGCATGTTGTCGCTATGACTGGTTCGTATTTTCGTGGCGATACTGTCCCGGTTTTATTGCCTGAGGATGAAACTAAATTTACTAAAGTCAGCTATAATTATTATGAGCAGTTAAACGGATATACCTATCTTAAAAGTCTTGGTATTGGTTATCACTTTTACCAAGGTCGCTACACAACAGCGATATTAGAAATTTTGGATACGGATAAAAAAACGATTCTGCATATTCCTAATGTTAACGCGGGCGAATCTACTAAGGATAAATATAATGAAGTTGATACTATTTTAGAAAAAATTGGGACGGTCGAATACCAGGATGATAAAACTGGGGTGATTTACTTAAAAAGAAATAAAGATGGCAAAATTCTAAAGATAGCAAACTTGGTTGATGATAATCCTAAAAACAGAGAATTAATTGTAGAGTATTTGCGAAATATGAAAGCGGTTGATGATATGGATTTGATTATCGCGCTTGGCATGGCTAAGGAGGGGTTTGATTGGCCTTTTTGCGAACATGCCTTGACCGTTGGTTATAGAGGGTCGCTTACGGAAATAATCCAGATAATTGGACGCTGCACAAGGGATAGTAAAAACAAAAGCCACGCGCAATTTACCAATCTAATCGCTCAACCGGATGCTGCGGATGAAGAAGTAAAAATAGCCGTCAATAATATGCTTAAGGCGATCACTTGCTCGCTTTTGATGGAGCAAGTATTAGCGCCCAGCTTTAGCTTTAAGACAAAAATTTCCAATGAAGATACATCAATTCCGGGTGAAATAAGAATTAGAGGATTTAAAGAGCCTAGTTCTAAAAGAGTTAAGGATATTATAGAATCTGATTTAAATGATTTAAAGGCGGTAATTTTACAAGATGACATGCTAGTGAAAGCTTTGCCGGGAAATGTTGATCCAGAGGTGATAAACAAAGTGATGATCCCGAAAATTATCCAAAAAAGATACCCTGATCTTACGGAGGGTGAGTTGGAAGAAGTGCGTCAGTACGTTGTAATTGATTCGGCAATTAAAAATGGAGAAGTCAAAGAGGTGGGAGATAAAAAATTTGTGCGTATGGCTGGAACTTTTGTGAATATTGATGATTTGCATATTGATTTAATTGATTCAATCAATCTTTTTCAAAAAGCATTTGAGATTCTATCAAAATCCGTTAATGCAAAAACTTTAAAGACCATAAAAGACACAATCGATTTGACCAGAATTCAAATGTCCGAAGAAGAAGCAATTTTGCTTTGGCCAAAAATAAAAAGTTTTGTAAAAAACGGCAACGGAAAAGAACCGAATATAGATAGTTATGACCCGCTGGAAAAGAGAATGGCTGAAGCTTTGGTTTATATAAGAAGTCAGCGACGAGCGCAAAAGTTATAGGTTAATATGAAAAAAGAAAATTTATTGAATTTAATTAATGATGACGACTTGGGTTTATTGAAAATAAAGCCAAAAAGCTCATCCGCTATCAACGCCGACGATCGATTGGTTGTTTCTTTTTTAGAAATTAATAATTTTGTGCAAGAAAATAATCGCGAACCGGAAATTGGCAAAGATTTAAAAGAACATCAGTTGGCAACGCGTCTAAAATCATTGCGCGCAGACAAGAAAAAAATTCAAGCCCTGTTGGATTACGATGAATACAATTTGTTTGAGATAGGAACGAAAGAAATAAAAAAAATGGCTGATGTTTTTGCAGATGACGATCTAGGAATTTTGGGCAATCAGGAAGAAAGTTTGTTTAATTATAAAAATATTCCTAAAAAAAACAAACTATCGGCAGCCGATAGTATTGCGCATCGAAAACCGTGCAGAGATTTTGACAAATATGAAAATATTTTCATTGAATGCCAAGAAGATTTATCCGCTGGAAAACGAAAAATTCTTAAATTCACCAAAGACAGCCAAATAAATGAGAAGACATTTTTTGTCTTAAGCGGAGTGCTCTTGTTTATTGATAAGTTGGGAGAAAAATATTTAAATAAATACGGAAGATGGGATAGTCGCTTAAGGTGCATATTTGAGAATGGAACTGAATCAAATATGCTTTTAAGGTCTTTGGCACGAAGTTTATATGACGATGGGTATTTAGTATCGACTACAAGTAAAGCGGATCAAATAAACGCAATCGAAAATAACGATGTTATGACTGGCTTTATATATATTGTTAAATCACTTAGCGATAATGCTAAAATAAAATCATTAGAAAATTTATATAAAATTGGATATTCCGCAATCCCAGTTGAAGAAAGAATAAAAAACGCAAAAGACGATCCAACTTATTTATTTGCGCCCGTAAAAATAATTACCGTTTTTGAGTGTTACAACCTGAATCCACAGAAAATGGAATTATTATTACATAATTTTTTCGGTTCAGCGTGTTTAAATATGGATGTGTTTAATGAAAACAATAGGAGATGCATACCAAGAGAGTGGTTTATCGCCCCCTTGGAGATAATAGAAAAGGCAGTTAGATTGATTATCAGCGGAGGTATAGTAAACTATAAATACGATTCAAAAAATCAAAAAATTACATTAAAATAAGGAGTTTTAGGTTTTGGGCATTCACCCCTAACCCCTCTGCCCAAAACCTAAAACGAAAAACAAATTTATTAAAAGTAGCCTATCAAAATATTATTTTTTTAAAAAAATATTTTTTGAACAGCGTATAACACGGCATATCTAGTTCCAGAATTTTTCATTAATAGATAATAATGAGTAAAAAATTCTTTCACCCATATTTGCCTTCGCTTTGCTCCGGCAAACATCAGATATGCCGAAACGTTAAACTCAATAAATCTGGAGTCCTAAAAAGTAGAGGGGGTAATTTCTAAACAAAAAATTTATATATTTTAATTATTAATAAAATTATATGGCACTTCCATTCACAATTGATCAATTTTTATTTGTATTTGAACAATACAATCTATCAGTCTTTCCAATGCAAATAATAATATTATTACTGGCAATAGCATCTGTTTTTTTAGTCTTCAAGCAAGTAAAAAATAATAATAAAATTATTACAGGAATTCTTGCATTCTTTTGGCTTTGGATTGGGATTGCTTATCATTTAATATTTTTTACTTCAATAAACAAAGCATCATATCTCTTTGGAGCCTTATTTATCATCCAAGGAATATTGTTCTTATTTGTTGGATTTAAGGATAAACTCTCATTTAAATTTAGAAAAGATGCCTATGGAATAACAGGCTCTATTTTTGTATTATATGCAATTATAATTTATCCAATTTTAAATTATGTTTTTGGCCACTGGTGGCCTTCAAATCCAACATTTGGATTGCCTTGTCCAACTACAATTTTTACATTTGGATTGTTGCTGTGGACAAATAAGAAAGTTCCAAAATACATTCTAATTATTCCTTTAATATGGGCATTAATTGGAATGAGTGCTGCAATAAACCTTGGAGTTTGGGAAGATCTAGGTTTAATATTTGCAGGCATACTAGGAGTTATATTGCTGTGGGTTAGAGATAGAAAAAAATAGAAATTGCCCTAAATTCTTTGTATTTATGTATCACTTCGTTCTTTAGATAGACGGACTCCAGATTTACTTTGAATTTTTCCTTCGCTTCGCTACGGAACGTTGCACTAAAATTCAATCCTTCGGAGAGTTTAACAGCGATTAAGAGATTCCGAAGTCTTGCAGACTTCTCCATCCAAATTCGGTTTTGTAGGTTGCCTCAAAACCGAACTTCTCTTAATCGCGATGTTATATGAAATAAATTTATGGATCCAACCAATCACGACGACATCAAACCTGGACTTCGGGTAAAAATAGTTTTGAAAAAAGATCAGCTGACAGGGAAGTTGACCGAAGGAGTAGTCAGAGAAATTTTGACGT
>JBFLZX010000046.1:0-8813 GCA_040756075.1 Patescibacteria group bacterium
TTCTACCAGCTTTTATAATTTTTGAGATTACACTGCTTGAATGATTCCCGTCTTGAGAATTCGTTAATACAAGTATAGAACTTCTCATCCCACACCTCCAATTCTATCTTTTAATCCCGTTAAAAACAGGATGTTTGTCAAAAAACTGATTTTTTATATTATGCCCGTTTCTCAAAAAAAGTCAATGGCGAAAGGTTTTAATAATTTCTTCTAAAACAGGATTAATGTTCAAGAAATTTAATGTTCGTTAAATGTTCCAAATTATTAAAAAATTTGATAAAATAAAATTAATTATTAAAAGATGAAAAATATGAAATTAAAATTTATTAAAGATTTTAAAAAAGAATCTTGGTTTATTAAAAATAAGTATCGTGCAGCAAGAAAACAAATCGGCGAAGAAAGATTTATTTATATTATAAATAAAAATATACCCGGCTGTTATAACCGAACAAATAAATTATTCGTTAAAAATTTAATTCAATATTTTAAAGACAATAAAAAAATAATTACTTCAGGAATTGCTAAAAAGAGTGAAGTTATAGAAAGAAAATGGAAGAAATATGATAGGAGATTTTCTGAACAAATTCCTAAAATTACCGGAATAAAATGGAAACATAAGGAATATCGAGTTTATCTAGTAAATTCGTGTTTTTGGGGGGCGATTATGATATCAATAGACCAAACATCTATATAAATCCGCTATTAGAATATGGAGATCCGTTATATGTTATTTTTCATGAATTAAGCCACTTGATTTATTGGGAATATATCTATTCTAAGCATCCTAAAAAATTTATCAAAAAAAACGAAAAGTTATTATGGGAAATATCAGAAATTATAGTTAATTACCCGTTGATAAAATTAAAAATTAATTATAAATTTCCTTTAATAATACCACCGAGTTTGAATTCAAAAAAGATGAGTAAATCTATAATAAAGAAATTTTATACGCACGAGTTTGCGGAAATTATAGAAAATGAAATAAAAAAGTTGGACAATTCTGTATAATCGTCCAGCTTGCAGAGATTAGCCAACCAGCCACAGAATTAACCACAGCAAGGCGGATAAGCGGGACCATAACAGTAACAGTTTGAGTAGTTTATCATTGACGATCCTATTGAGGGTTTCAGCATTACATCAAATAATTGAAATTCTTTGATGGTGTTTGATGCTTTTGCGTCGTCCACTCCCGACAATTTCATCACCATGAACGTTCACCTCCTTTCTGATTTAGCAAGAAATCCTTTATTATATAATTCTGAGAAAAATTTCTTGCTGAATTCATAGTTAAGTCCAAAAACCGATGCGACTTCTTGTAAATTAAACTCTTTTAGCTTGATCAGTCTTTGGATTAGCTCTAGTCCGCTGGAATCAACGATGACGAAGAACATGGAATTCGCAACAATCGTATAAATTCCATCTCTTTCTTCTCTAAAATACAAATCGCCTGAAATTTTGTACTTTGCATCCATTTCAATATGTGAAATTTCTTGGATTAACAGATTTTGACATAAAAATAAATAGGTTTATAATTAAAAATATGATTCCAACCATTAAATATAATATAGAAATTCAAAATGCCCGTAAAGAAATTTCTGACGTGTTTGGTTTTAATATAGAAAATATTGAGTTTATAATTGCCGAAAACAGAAATGAATATGAAAAAATATTGGGGCGGAAAACCGCCGAGTGGGAAGTTGGAAACTCAAATTCAAATAAAAAATCCATATTATTGTTAGATCCAGAGCAATGGACAAAAGAAGCTCAAACACATAAACCAGAAGAACTCCCTTTTATTATAAAACATGAGTTAACTCATATTTATACCGATGCGCTGTCAAATAGCAAAGTTTTGCCTATATGGTTAATTGAAGGGTTGGCAGGAACTCTTTCAGGACAATACAAAACAGCAAAAATGAAAATTAAATATTTTGAAGATAATTTTTGCAGTAAGCTTGATACGCCTTATAATTGGAATCAACGAAGCAATTCCGGGGCTTATTCCATCGCTTATTTATTTACTCATTATCTTTTTGATAAATATGGCTTTGAAAAAATTAAATTACTAATTCGATCATCTCTTCCTTATTATTATTATAATCACTTTAATGAAACAATATTAGATGTTTTTGGTAAAAATTTAATTGAACTAGAACAAGATTTTTTAAATAATTTTAAACAATCATTTGAATAAAATAAATTATAATAGCTCACAAATAAAATTTGTGGGCTATGATTTAACGCGTCATCATAACTTCATGACCCGCTAATACAACTCTGACAAGGATCACTGGCATCGCACGAACGGTCGCAATCGCATGGATGACCATAACATTCGCATGTCCAGCTGTAGTTTTTGTCATACTCATGAGACGAACCGCGACTTTTTTCTTCAAAAATGGAAAGTGTTTTGGGTTCCATCTTTTTTTACCTCCTTTTTTGATTTTTAATTGATAGGCGTTATAAAACGCTTGTGGGATAAATGGGCAAAAAAACGTTCAAGATGTTCTGGTTTAGAATCATTTTTTTGTGCAATATCCGCAACGCTAAACGGATAGTCGGGTAATTGCCGCAGTATATTTAGCCCATCTTTGTTAACCAAGAGAGTGTCGGCGCCCTCTGCCGCAACAATTGCGCCAAACTCTTCTTCTCGCCACCGGAAGTTTTTTCCATGGAATACGAATTTTTGATCAGCAGAAATTTTCGAAAATATCTCGGTGGATTTCAAAACAACATCGTTTGGCGCAGTCATATACGGATCTTTTCCGCATATATCTCCTAAATACTTTGCCTCCATACGACATCCGCCACTGCACATTCTGAAATAGTCGCAATTCTTGCAATTATCAGGGATATATCTTCCTTCGCGCCAATCGGTCATTTTGCTAAAAATATCCGATAAGCGCTTTTCGAATATATTGTCGTACACCATATCAGAATGCGAACAAGGCCTGACATTTCCATCGAAACCGATTGTACAAGTTGTTATCCCAGCCGTACAATTCCTACGGCCATAATGCCAAAATTTATTTAAATCCGACAAAAGGCAAAGAGGATAACACTCCAACACATCAACGCTCATTTTTAATTCCTTTTTTACTACTTCAAGCGCTTCAAGTGTAACACGCAATTCTTCAATACTTAAACGAAACTTGCTAAAATCGCGAGTATTTAATGCCGGAGAAGACTTTGTTGCAGAGAAAGAGCGCACCCCAAATGATTTAACAAATTGAGCAGTTTCATAAAGAAATTGATAATTTTGCTGCAACAACACCATATTAACACCGACATTTAAACCGTGCGCCATTGCTGTCTCTATGCCTTTAACCATTTGTTTCCATGCTCCTCTGCGATTAGAAAGATTGTCATGGATATCTTCTTTGTGAGAAAGAACTGTTGTAAGAATCGATTCGAGCCCGCTGTTTTTTAACGCTTGCGCAATTTCTGGCGTAATTGTTGTTAAATTAGAATTAAGATTGACGTCTATCTTATTTGACTTTAAGCGCGCAATTGCTACAAGCAACCGTTGCCAAAATAGAAGCGGCTCTCCACCGGTTAAAGTAACCTTAAAAATCTGATTGGCTATCAACTGATCACAAATACATTTCAAATCTTCCACAGAAAGAGATGTTAAATGTGATTGATTCTTATCCCGCCAATGATTGTAACAATAAATACAATCATTATTACAGTTGCTCGTAATCTCAACCTGAACTGACACCGGTGCCGATAAATTTCTATATAACGTTTTATTTTTCTGGTTCAAAACATTTCCTTCTTTCATTCCATCCTCCTTAATCTTTAGCCACCAGGGTTTAATCATCAGTGACTAAATTTCCTTTCTTTCCTGCCTTTTAATTCCATCTTCTAATCCGCCAAAGGCGGATGTTTTTCAAGGTTATTCTGCTTTAACTATACTCGGATTTATGAAATTGTCAAATACGCGCGCCGTGGCCACCGTACAAATTAATCTCATAGTGTTGTGCTATAGCACAACACTATGATAAATTCTAATAAGCTTCAACTTCTATAGATTCTAATAATTCTATAGATTCTAATAATCTTCAACTTCAACAGACTTCGCTTAAATATATCGCTTTAGTCTGATAGTGTTATGCTATGGCATAACAACTTCATTGTAAAAGTAGCTGGGATAAGGAAAATTTGGTAGAATTAAAACATGAAATTTGAGTTTAAAATATCAAAATTAGCTAATCAATTCTTTTTTATTTCTAATCTTTCAGAATGGCATTTTTCCTGTAGAAAAGAATATAATCAAGAATGGTTAAAACAAACCGGACATCTTAATAAAAAAGAGGAAAAAGTTTTAGAAGAATTTAGAAAAATTATAAAAAAATACGGATTTACTCGCGACAAAATAGGAAAATCAAAATATTTGGGACAAATATTTTTTATCTATCCCGAAAAAGAAGTTTGGAATAAACTAGAGAGATTTATTAGAAAAGACGAATTTAAGAAAATTAAAAAAGTTTTTGAAATATTTCAGTCGCGTTTCAATAAAATTTGGACGACTAAATCCGCAAATATTTTAATTGCACAAGTAAAATATTTTAAACGTTATCTGAATAATCCAAAAAACAATAAATTATTTGAAGATCTCAAAAAAATAATAGGAAACGGGAAATCGCCACGAAAATTTATGGTGATAACCCTTGCTTCGCCGTTAAAAGGCGAAGGAATAACGGCGGCCGGCGGAGCCAATATCGGAGATAGGTATATTACGTTAGAAATTCCAGAATTAAAAAACAATAGCTGGGAATTTGAGTATTCGGTTGGAATATTAGCTCACGAAATATGCCATATCCTTTTTAATTCTTCTCGTAAATTCAAGATACTTAAAAAAAATATTAATAATTTAAAACTCCCAAACTTTTTATTTAAAAACACTATACCAAAATCTAACACTTTAGAATTTATAACCGAAACAATAATTGAATCTTTGGTTCCTTACGGATACTTGAGCCAAAAATATTTTAAAAATTTTAATCCGATGCAAATATCTTTCTCAAAGGGCAATTTGAAAATAATGGGAGAAAATTTTGAAAAATTTAAAGCCGGTAAATCAGCTTCCGTCTATAGATTAAGAAAATTTATAATCTGGCAACTTTACCCATTTATTATTAATTGGATAGAAACAAAAGAGACTATCGATGAAAAATTTATTAAAGAAATTATTCAATTTATTTTAAAAATAAGAGCCTGCCAAAAATAAATTTGATAAGATTAAATTTATGGAACTTCTTTTTATTTTAATTTTGCTTTTTTAGTAATACCAACTGCTTATGCTGCAATAATCGGCGCGCCATTAGCCTATGCTTTTGAAATAAAAGCTTAGGCTCCTTATACAATTATTAAACAAACCGGAAAACCAGCGATATATTTTTATCAAATAAAAGAAGGCTGAACCGGATAATATCCGATTCAGCGTTATAGTTGAAATAAGGGGAATTTTGAGTTATCCACATGCCTTATGCGGAAGTATTTTATTACTGGTTTATTTATCGCGCCACTATCTTGAAGGAATTTATTTCAAGCGGTTGCCGATTTTTCTTTTTCTTGTTTTTGTTGTTTTAAACCAAATTTCTTTAACGCGTCTTTTGGGGGTTTGGTAAAAACGAGAAAAATATTTTTTAAAAAATTATTTAATATTATTTAATAAAGACAACAAATATCTGGCTCCGGAAAAATTTTGCGGAAGTTTTTTATAATAAACGCTTCCTTCCGGATGCGATGAAAACAGATATACTTTGCCTCTACCAAAATTAATTTTAATAGCGTATGGGATGCCCTTTTTGTCTTTTAATAAAATTTCGCCATTTTTTATAAGAGATAAATCTGGGCCGTTTTCCATAATTAAATTAAAAGATTTTCCTTTATTATTTCTGACGCTAATAATTTCTTTACGTTTTATATAATTTAAACTTTCTCGAAAGAAATTAAGGCCATCTTGTTTTTTATATTTTTTACCAGCAACATAAACACCTGAACAAATTCCAATATAAATTCCGCCTTCTTTCACAAAGTTTCGTATTATATTTATTCCTGTTTTTCCCCATGTCGGTAGATAATCTTCTATTAATCCTCCGGGAACAATAAAAATGTTTTTGGGTTTTATTTCTTTTAAATTATGTTCGCAGATGCGTTTATAATAAAAATCAAAAACTGACAAAAAGTTTTCAATATCTTTAGCCTGATACGCTCCCTTGCCACTGTAAACATAAATATTTTTCATACTCTATATAATAAAAAAAAGCGGGTGTTTATACAACATCCCGCCTACATCTTATCCCAAAGTTGCATGCTCAATATTTTTTTATGAAGAGCGCAAAAAGGATCTTTTTCTAACCAAGGATTTTCTTTCGCAATATAATAAGCACTGGTCCTTGCAAGACAGCCTCCCTTGCAAAAATACTCAACGCGACATCCATGACACTTTCTGTATTCCACCGTTCTTCTTAAGAATTTTTCAGCCACAGGCGATTTTTTTATTAAACTGATTAAATCGCGATTATCAATAAGATTTCCGATCTTTAAATTTGTGGCATGAAGAAGATGGCATGGAAATACATTCCCATAACAATCAACCGAAACCATCGTTACTCCACAACCACATGTAATACCGCATTCGATGTTTAAGGTATTACTATTTGTTTCTTTGCATTTTAACATTGAGACACGATGCTCAAAATAATCAACCATTTCATTAATAGGTAGTTGAAGATGGCAATTTTTTTGCGCCCCTTCCTACTGGAGTAAATATGCTTGTGCCAAAATTTATCCCCAATTTATTTGCCAGAGATTCAATTTCGGAAAGATATTTAATATTCGTATTACAAATAGTAGTTATCAAATAAATATCTCTAACGCCAACTTCTTTTAAAGTTTCTATTCCCTTGATAGTCTTTTGAAAACTTCCTTTACCCCTGATTTTTGCATTGATTTCTTCATTATGTCCTTCGAGAGAAACACGTACGTCCCATCCAAGACTAGAAATAATGC
Source organism: Patescibacteria group bacterium (assembly GCA_040756075.1). GTDB lineage: Bacteria > Patescibacteriota > JABMPQ01 > JABMPQ01 > JBFLZX01 > JBFLZX01. Next base: position 7,021 of record JBFLZX010000046.1, read on the forward strand.
GTGCCATTTCTTTATTAACCAGTAAGCCATTTGTCAAAAGAGTTATTTTCTTAAATCCGATTTCTCCTATACTTTTAAACAAATCTTTTGCATCTGGTCTTGTTAGTGGTTCTCCGCCAGAAATAGTCAGTAATTTAATTCCTGATAAAAACAAAGAATTAGCAACGCTAACCATATCCATCATGCCCAAACCGTAACTTTTAATATCTTTTTCATAATAGCAATGCACGCATGATAGATTACATTCGTTAGTAACGTTAAGATATGCAGCGTGAATAGATAATGGATTCTTTAGTGTTTTTTTAGTTGGATAGCGGTTTAAAAATTCGTATTTATCGAGAATTGTTAAAAAATCATTAGATTCTTTAACTGAAATGTTTAAGGCCCGACATTTCTTGATAAATTCGTTTCTTGTTAATTTGAACAGCGGCAATATCTCTTTCTTTATTTTTATCCATTTCCCGTTAGATAAATTACATAAAATACTTTCTTCTTTATGGGTTAAAATTCTTACATGTGGCGACAACAAACTATATTTTTCCATTTCTCCCTCCTTTGTTAATTATGCCGACCAATTTCTAAATTTGCTTAGAAATTGGTCGGCTGTTTTTTATTTTTTTGGACAATTACAAAATCTTTGCATAGATGCTCCTACAACCCGCACTGTTTTAACGTTTTTTTTAAGCAACAGATTACTTTTAATTATAAGCTTCATTATATTTTCACCTTCTTCCTTATAAACGGCCTTGCCGTTATTTTTCAAAGAATCCCATAAGCCAAAGGCTTATTTAAATTTAATTATACTTGGATTTCAGAAAATGCCAAAATCGAATCACGCGCCGCCGACTATCGCGGTCTGGTTGTTTATGAGCCGCTGATAAGGTTTGCAGGTTTCGAGCAATTCTTCGTGCGTGCCTTCGCCGACTATTTTCCCTTTTTCCATCACGATTATTTTGTCGGCGTCTTTTATGGTGGAAAGCCTGTGCGCGATAATGATGGTCGTTCTGCCTTTCGACGCTTTTTCAATTGACGCGCGAATAAGCGCCTCGTTTTCCGTGTCCAAATTGGAAGTCGCTTCGTCAAAAATCAAAATTGACGGATTTTTAATAAGCGCCCGCGCGATGCCGACTCTTTGGCGTTCGCCGCCGGAAAGTTTTATTCCTCGTTCTCCGATTATTGTGTTAAAACCGTTTTCCAATCCTGCGATAAATTTGTCGACGCAAGCCATCTTCGCGGCCCGCCACAGCCGTTCTTCGGAAACTCTTTGCTCGCGGATGCCGAAAGCGATGTTATAACGCAAGGTATTGTCAAAAAGCGAAACATCCTGCGGCACTATTCCAATAGCGGAACGAAAACTTTCTAAATCCAAATTTTTTAAATCATTGCCGTCGATTAAGATTTCGCCTTTTTCCGGGTCGTAAGCGCGAATAAGCAAATGCGCCAGACTGGTTTTTCCGACGCCGCTCGGCCCGACAATCGCCACTCTTTGCCCCGGCTCGATAACAAAATTAATATTCTTTAAAACGTAATTTTCTTTTTCGGCGATTTCTTTTGGTTTTTGATGAAAATTCCGTTTTTCTTCTTCGTCGATGATATATTCTCTTTTCGGATATTTGAAATAAACATTTTTAAATTCGATTCTGCCTGCGAATTTTTCCGGCTTGAACGGATTTTTTAATTCTTTAATATCCGAATCAACGTCCAATAAAATAAAATATTTTTTAACCGCGGCGTAAAGTTCCATCAGCCGGCGATGCATTCCGGAAATTCTGCCGAAATCGCTGAAAGCGTTG
>JBFLZX010000047.1:0-8727 GCA_040756075.1 Patescibacteria group bacterium
CCCGTCATACCTTCCGGAAATGGTGGCTGAATTTTCTATCAGATTTAGCCATCCCGAAATCTTTGATTCTCCGCTAAACTATCTAGAAAAAACTATTCACACTGTTCCATTTGACTAGGTATACCCCCTGCTGCCTTCTTGACAAAAAAAATTTTTCTTTTAAAATAGAAAACGCTCTTTTCTTTTTAAGTATAAGGAGGTAAAAGATGGAACGCAAAGAAGTGGTTATTGTAACCTCACAAAAAGCATGGGAGTAGCTTTGCTTTTAACATTGTTTTTGGGGCCGCTTGGAATGCTTTATGTAACTATTCCTGGTGGAATTGTAATGACGATTGTTGCTCTTTTCTGCCTTTTGATTGCAGTTGTAACCATCGGACTTGGCGTAATCCTTTTTCCCTTTTTTGTCTGGCTGCCTTGCATTATTTGGACAGTGATTGCGACAAAAAAATACAATCAAAAACTTTTAGAAGGCAGAAAATATTCCTAATTTTACCAAATATATCCACATCAACAAATGTGGATATTTTTTTGTTTTTGTGGTATAATGGAAATAGTGAAATTGTTAAATTGCTTTATTGCTAAATTGCTAAAAAATTTATGCGAATAACAAAATGTGATCTATGCAGGAAAAAAATTAAAGAAGAACAAATAACTGCTGGGATTGGGCTTTTTAATAATATTGAATTATGTAAAAAGTGTGGCGCACCAATTATGAAATTTTTAAAAAAACATAAATTTTTTAAATCGAGAAAATAGGTTTTATTAACCTAACCTCAAACTTATGAAAACCAAAAAACCAAAAATCACGCTGGAAAAACTGGCTCAAATGATAAATAAAGGATTTGAAACAACAGCGACAAAAACTGATCTTGAGACTGTAAAAACTGAAGTTAAAGAAATTAAAGCCGAAATGGTCACCAAAACATTTTTAGAAGACAAACTAGCAGATTTAGAGGGAAATGTTGTCCTGCGCCAGCGCAAAGAAGACAAAAAAGTTAATATGATTATTGAATTTTTAAAAAAGAAAAAGATTTTAACTTCAGCTGAAACTAGAATGCTTCAGGAAATTAAAGTTTTTCCAAGTCTAAAATAAATAATTAACCTCAAACTTATGAAAACCAAAAAACCAAAAATCACGCTGGAAAAACTGGCTCAAATGATAAATAAAGGATTTGAAACAACAGCGACGAAGGAGGATATAAAAGATATGGCGACCAAAGCCGACCTTGAAAAAACAAAAGAAGAATTAAAAAATGACATCTATCAAACTGGGGAATCGCTATTAAAACAAATCAGAAAACTCCGCGGCGACCTAATTATTATTGTCCGCAAAGAAGATAAAAAAGTAGAACAGTTAATCAAAATATTGAGTAAAAAAATATTTTAAAGGAGACGGATTTAAAAACTCTTAATCAAATAAGGGTCTTTCCGAGAATTGAAATTAAATCATAAAAAATATTATTTAATCTCAAACTTATGAAAACACACACTCAAGAAAGCAAAAAAACAAAGAAAGTTCTACCCTGCCCATGGCAGGGGTTGAGAATTGGCACAGTTTTTCTTTTGTGCCTTGCCTTTCTTTTTGTCTTTGGACTACTAAACTTTAGTTCGGCAAAAAACAATAACCCCTCTGTCCCTCCTCTTGCTTTTCTTCAGCCTGCCTCAACAAGTTCCATTGTTTACGCAATGAACGAGCCAGTCACTGTCCAAAATTGGCTAGCTGTCGGCACCAAAAAAAACAAAGGGAAACTCTATGTCAAAGGATATTTGCAAAATCCAAACAAAAACAAACCATTGCGGGTAAAGGATAATATGAAAGTTAAAGGCAATTTAGTTGTTTACGGTAATCTCACTATTTCTGGTTCTTCTAAATTGCTTGGCACTGGAATTATTGGCGCCCAGACTTTGGGCGAAGGCGTGGTGACTGCGGAAAAACTAGCTAACTCGGCAGTAACAACAGAAAAGATTTATGACGGAGTGATTACCACAGCAAAATTGGTTGACTCCAGCGTTACTTCAGCGAAAATTCAAAATGGCACCATTACCGCAGATGATTTAGCTTCAGACAGCGTCACAAGCGCTAAAATCGCCTCTGGGACGATTACTGGGTCAGATATTGCGTCTTCAACCATCACAAGCTCAAATATCGATTTTACGACAAATGGGGTGGTGAAGGCTGGGGTGTATGTGGATACAACAATACCTGCAAGCCCCACCACAACACAGCAATTTAACAATTTACCCGGTGGAACTACGATTACTTCGACTTATGGTGGTACAGCTGGGCAGTACACATTAGATTTTGGAGCAACTATTACTTCAAACTATTTTCAAATAATTGCACATGACACAGCAGCTGATATTGTTTCGGTAGTTAGATCAATTAGTACTAGTCAATTAAAATTATTATTTTATGATGGTGGTGTTCCTGCCAATCCTAGCTCTGGATTTTATGTGCTGGTATACTAATAGAAACTCAAAACTCAAAGCTCAAAAGCTAAAACTATAATTTATGTTAATTCGAACTTTAATTTCGGTTGTTTAATTATTTTATTACTAAATTACTTCTTTGCTTTATTGTCAAAAAATTTTATGATAAAAATCATTATTTCAATTTTTTTTATCATTGTTTTTATAACTTTCGGATGGGTCTTTTGGTCATTTATTTCTCATAATAGAGATAAAATTAAAAATCTAACTTCTAAACCACCAGAAACAGTTTCTCAATTAAGCAAAAGTCCTTCTCCTGCTCCTTTGTCTCCATTGCCAACACAAACCCCTTTTACTGATCTTTCTCAATACACTTTTCGTTATTCAAATGCAAAATTTACTCCTGAAAAATCTAATAATAATTTTTTTCGATATGAAACCTATGATGGTTTAGAAAATGTTGAAAAGTTTTATATAAATATTGCTAAAGCATTAAATTATAATTTTATTCCTTACGATTTCAGTGCTCATCCAAAAGAACAAACTTTATGCGGCGGTGATTGGGGTGGAACTTTTTATGGAAAAAATAATCAAGAAATTTATATCCATGCTTGTGGACCTCCTATGGAAGGAACACTAACCAGCATTGATATAATAATAAAAAAAGGTGACTTTGAAGAAATTTTGGGTAAAGATTATTCACTAAATAAAAATCTGCAGCCATCACCATTTTTAACTCATACATTTATTATTGAATTTAAAAAGGGGGAAAGCGGCAAAAATTTAGAAGACTATATTGGTGATTTAAAAAATCAAAATATACTTGAACTTTCACCAAAGCCACTTGGAAAAAATAGTTTTACACTTGATCCCCATGTAATTTTATATTCAACAAATAGTGAAATAATACAGAAAGGAACAACAAAAAATGACGTTGATTATGAAAATTTGGAAAAAAATTCCCAAGCCTACAAAACAATTGCTGATTTTCGTGAAAAATTAAAAAACAAAAAAGAGGTAAAAGAAGTATGTAAAGAAATCGCTACTGGTATTCACAGCAGTTCAACTCGTGAAAAAGAAGAACTAGAATATAGTGCGACTTGCGAAATTTTCTTTTATGAGAATACTCATAATGATCAAATTATTGAAATTTTACAAGAAGCGCCGCCTGATATCAAACTCGAAAAACCACAAGAAAATATTCTTGAAGATAAGGTCTATCTTGAACTTAATGAATTTAAAATCGGGGTCAACCGTCCAGAAAATATCGCTTTAACTATTCAATCATTATTGCAGCCAAAAGAACTTTGTCATAAATTAATTATTGGTAATAAAGTTACAAATTGTTATTTATGGGCAGGTGAATTTTATCTTATTGAAACTATTGATCCTCAAAAATACAAACAACTTGATAGCGATGCTGATAGTTTAACCAATGAAGAAGAAAAGAAATATAAAACTAATCCTGAAAGTAGCGATTCAGATAACGATGGTTACTTTGATTATTTGGAAATAAACAACGGCTACAATCCCAATGGTCCAGAAAAATTGTGAATAAAAAAAGACTCTCCATTTTTGGAGAGTTTTTTAAAATACCGCTGTCATTCCGAGGAGTCACACATTCGTGTGGGATTCCTCACTCCGTTCGGAATGACAATAAACTGTCATTCTGAGGGAGCGAAGCGACCGAAAGATCCCTCAACTGACACGAAGGTGTCATCCCGATCCCGATGTTCATCGGGGGAGGGATCTCTCAACTTGTTTGAGAATATTCTCGCATTCGCGAGAGATTCCTCGTCGTCCCGCTTTGCGGGACTCCTCCTACCCTCAGGATGACCCCGACAATCATCGGGGTCACTTTATTTTCTCATAATAATTTGCGATTTCTTCGTCAGAAAGAGCTTTGCTATAAAAAATGAATTCGTCGACGACCGCCGCTATTCCAATTCCAGCATCACCACTAATCTCAAGAATACTGCCAACATTCTGAGGGTATGGTGCCATTCCTTGCCAAAGTTGATTATTATTTAAATATATTGTAAATTCGCCTTTTTTATACCTAGCGACAAACTGATACCATTTATTCAATTCAACTACTGGCTGGCATGTCACATTACTACCATCAACTCTAAAACAAAAACAATCGGTTAAAGGACAAGGGTTTTTGTCTGACCAAATTGCTAGAAGAGCGGGCATTGAAGACATTTTATTAAATATAATTGACTTTATTCCAGCTATATCTAAGGCTTTTATCATTATCATCCACGTAAACTCTTCCCCAATCGAATCCATACTCGCCGAATCTGCCACAACTGCGTAGTCATCCAGTCCATCAAAGTTCGCCGCTTGGCCTAAGATTGCGTCAGATGTAAACCCAGCCCCGTTGTAAGGCGTGGCATTATTGCCATATTTTGATTTATCCAGCCAGTCACCGTCAAAAGGCAGATATAACACGAGATTATCGCACAATTCATCCGTCGCGCCATCGCAGTCATTGTCTTTTGAGTCGCAAATTTCCACTGCTCCAGACGAAATCTGGCATTCACAGCCATTTTCTGGGATTTTGTCGGCATTCCAAAATTTTGCAACACATTCTGTTGGCGTACATTTGCTTTCCTGACAAGCCACTGATTTCGCATTGGGCAACCCAGCGCTACACGATTTAAAACATTCCCCGCAATTATCAAAGTCAGACTTCAATAATTCGGGGTTTACATTATCAGTGATATCATCGCAGTTATTATCCTTTAAATCGCAAATTTCATCCTGCGGCTCGCCTGGCTCAACAGAACATTTAGAAAACCCGGTTTCTAAATTGCAGACAAAAATCCCTTCTTTCTTGCACTCCCCCTTCCCAACACTGCAATTTGTCCCAAGCTCGGGAAATTTTTCGTCAGTAAAATCATTGCAATCATTATCAAGATAATCACAAGTCTCGTCAGTAGGTTCAAAAGGAATCGCATCACAAATCGTTGCATCAACTCCGCTTAAAGCTGGAACTTTACAAACCATTTTACCACTATTCTTGCATTCCCCTTTTCCTACTTCGCATTCATTACCAAGTTCTGGCCAGTCCTCATCAGTCTTTCCATCGCAGTTGTTATCTTTATTGTCGCAGATTTCTTTTTGCGGCACTTTTGGATTGACATTACAAACAACATCTTTGCCGTTTTCTGAACAAATAGTTTTACCGAAATTCAAACACTCACCTACTCCAACTTCGCAGGCCGCGCCAAGATTAAAAGTTTCATCAGTTTTGCCGTTACAATCGTTATCCTTGTCATCACAAAGTTCATCTTCAGGAAAAACCGCACCTTGGCAAATATCCGACCAAGAACTATCTTCTAAACAAACTTTCTTACCCAGCTTGCACTCGCCAAGATCATTAAAACCGCAATCCTGTTCTGCTCCTGGTTCACAGCAGCCAGACAAATCTTCATCAATTTCGCCATTGCAATTGTTGTCAATTTGATCACAGATTTCCTGATCACTGGTTTTTTCACACTCACAGCCATCATCAGCTTGTTCGTTAACATCAAAATAATTTTCTTGGCAATCAGTGATAAAACAAAAACCATTAGCGCAAGTTACATCAGCAACATTTGCCAAAGCCAAGCAATCATTTCCGCATTTGCCGCAGTTTTCGACATCATTTTTCAAATCAAAATCTTCATCAGTCTTTCCGTCGCAGTCATTATCAATTTCATCGCAAATTTCATCTGGCGGGTCTGTGGGAAGACAACTGATTTCTTCTTCTTCAATTTTGGCATCATTAAGATCTTCAGCTTCAACATCAACATCATTACTAACATCTTCGCCTTCAAAAATTTCATCCTTGCTCACTTTTACATCATTGCCCAAATCAATAACAAAAATCTCTGACATTGTCTTTTCTTCTGGAAAAGCGCAACCAAAAATCATAAAAATCGAGATAGCAGTCAAATGTCTCATCATCTTTTTCATCTTTGCCTCCTTAAACCGCTCTCATTTATATGAGGCGGTTTCTTGCCTGGAAAGAGCCTAGCTCGGGGTTTTGGCGACTAAAACACTGATTTTGCCAAAACCCCAAAAGACCACACTAAATCTTAATAAATAAAAAAAGCCTTGTCAAGGTTGACAGAAAGCTTCGGATGTTTTCTAATCAAAAAGACTAGCCGTGAATTTCTATCCTTGGAAAAACTCGAAAGCGAGAAATGGCTTTAAGATCTGCTTGAGAAAAAATATTTTTCTTGCGCAAAAGATTGATAACAAAATTAAGTTTCTTATCTTCCTTGCGATCAACGAGAATTAGATCGCCGCGGAGTGAATTGATTTGTCTGGATAAACGTTCCTCTAATGCATTCAAATCATCTTTTGTTGCCATTCTCTTTAGATCAACTTTTGTTGCCATTTTCTTTAGATCATCTTTTGTTGCCATATCCCCGTCAATTTCATCAAATTGTCGTTGCATCATTTCAGCTAAATCTTCTAAAGTGATTTTTTTCTTCTTTGACATAATAACGAATTAAAACTTATTCTATTCTTATCATAGCTTAGTTATAAAAATCATCAAGGTAAATAATTGTGGATAAAAAAACCCACAAAATATGAAGTGTACCCATTTAATGGACATGGATAAAAAACCAACTGCCACAAAAACCTGTTCGAGCAGTAAATTTTAGTAATTTTTAAAATCAAAAAAATTCTAACTTGCGCGGTTAGAAAAAATGAGCAAAATTATCCACATAAATAACTAGACATTATATTAAAATCATATTAATTTATATATAGAACTTTTTAACTTTGGAGGTCAGGATGAGAAAAAACCTAGCGAAAATTTTTATAGCCATTATTTTATTTTCTTTATTCTTATCTTGCGGCTCATCTTCAGAAAATGGCTTCCCGCTTGGAGAATGTAATAAAGGATGTGAAAGAGTTTTTACGACATGTGAAATTTCTTCTGATTATTTCCAAACGCCATGCGACACCGCTTCTGGCTATTCAGGATCGTATTCCCTTGGTAAAGATAATTGCTTTTCATGCTGTAATTACTTAGATTATGTTTGGGAAGACTATGACAAGGATGAACAACTCGCCCGATTAAATTGGGTTAATTGTTTAAATATCATGGACTGCGATTATATAAAAGATAAATTAGAACGAGGTTATGATCCATGTTATTAGTTTCTAAGTTTATAAAATCAAAAAACCTCCTTATTAAAAATTTAGGAGGTCTTTTTATTTCACTTCAAACACCAAATCCGTACCTTGATAAACCGCTTCAATGCCATCCCCTACTTCAACCCCAAAATACCAAGGACCGATTGGGTCTGTAAATTTATCATCATGGTAAAGTATAAATCGCCAAGAATTTGCCGGATTTTGCTTTGCAGGAATTAGATAAAATATTTGACAGCCGTCATAAATTCCATAACTCCATTGAACTAAATCATAGGGTGATGAATTATTTGGCCAGGCCCAGAAATAAGCTGCTTGCAATTCGTCTGAATTAATACCTTCTAATTTCACATTTTCGCCTGATTTTGAAACAACAAAATGATCTGGCAATTGGCATTCATTTATTGGCATCTCATTTTCTTTCTTTTCCTGATTATCTTCTGGCTGTTCTTGAATAAAATCATCTTCATTTAAAAGATTAAAATTATTTGGCTGACCGCCGCAGGTTAGAACAAAATTATAGCCAGCTCCGTCAAAAACAATACTTACCCCCTCTTCAACTCTGGTTGTGTTGGCATTTGGACTTAACCAAATTGTTTTTTCATCATTTGAAAGCGCGAACCAGGGCCGGCAGGGCGGAAGTTTGTAAACCATTGAAAAACCATTGTATTCGCCATTGATTTCATAATTTGCTAATCCGTTTGGATTGGGGTTTGCCCAGAAAATTCCATAATGATAAATTTCCGCGTTTTTGCCAAAGATATGGATGTAATTGGCTCGTCTGGCAATAACTGTTAATTCTGGTTTGACATTTGATGGCAAAGGCGCGCCGGCAATTGTGTCATCAAAACAAACATTTTTGTTGGCGTATAAAGCTTCATCAAGCGAAAGATAATTGCACTCGCTGTTTTTGTAGTCTTGAGGTTTTAGAAGATTTAAGTTGTTTGGCTCGGCTCCGCAAGTCAAGGTAAAATTGTATCCCTTGCCATAAGGAACAACGCTGACGCCTTCAGCAACACGAGTGGCTGCTGAATCTGGACTCAACCAAATCGTATGACTTTCATTTGTTAGACTAAACCAAGTTCTGCACGGCTGAAGTTTATGCACCATAAAAGTTCCATCCCACGCTCCCCAACTTTC
>JBFLZX010000048.1:0-8632 GCA_040756075.1 Patescibacteria group bacterium
ATTTAATAATTAACTAAAAAATATGATGTCAAACATCCCGATTAATTTAGAAAAAATAAAGAAAGAAGAAATCGATAGAGAAATACTTCGAGTAGGAATGATCGCGGAATTAGACGCAGTCAATCTTTATGAACAGATGGCAGCATATGCTCAAGATGAGAATTTAAAAAGAGTACTTTTAGATATTGCAAAAGAAGAAAAAACCCATATTGGAGAATTTCAGGCTTTACTTTTGCAAAGAGATAAAGAGCAGGAAGAAGAGCTTAAAAAAGGCAAAAAAGAAGTTGAGGAGATTGCAAAAAAATAAATCCCACACCTTTCATCCCGATCTACCCCGATCCATCGGGGTGAATCGGGACGAAAGGTTCTAATTTTTTGTCCCCAAAGCAAGAACGGCGGGGTATTTTAAAAGGTGTGGGATAAAAAATAAAAAAATCTCTTGACAAAATTTTTGCAAAAATTATAATAAAACCAATATGCAAGAAATATTATTACAATTATTAAAAACTATCTTTGGTGCGGCAATTATTATGTTTGTCTATATTTTTATTTGGCTCAATGTTCTCTTGAGACAGCCCGGAATTAATCGCATAAAAAATTAAATTTAACATAAATTTTAAAAAATCCGACTGGCTCAAGGAAATCCTTGAGCCAGTTTTAGTATCCGAATAGCGCGTTACTGAATGCGCGCCTAAAAATATGTTTCCATTTAAAAAGTACGAATCAATTTATCATAATCATCAATTTATTCGGCAGATATCAATTGAACAGGAAATTATTACTTGCGATCAATCTGGAAATTCTGTTGATTGCCGCGAATTATTAGAATTGGCCAAAAAAATCAAAAATACAGAATTTCAAATTCTGCGCGGGGCAGGAATCGAAAGTTTAGAAATTGTCTTGCAAAAACCACAAAAGACTATTCAAGATGTTAAACAAAAATTTTTAAATTTAATTAAATCACTAACTCACGCCGCAAACTGTTTAAATATTTATCTTGTTGGTCTTGGCTTGCCCCCGCGATCGCTAATTACAAAAATATACGATTTGGAAAGTAGATATCAAATTTTACTGAATAAGGCTAGTGATAAAAATTCTGCGATGCTGGCCAGTGCAACTGCTTCAAACCAAGCGACAATTGATATAAAAAAAGAAGAAATTATTGATGTTTTAAATGTTTTTAACGGCTTTTCAGGATTTTTCATTGCCTTTTTTGCCAATTCGGCAATTTACAATAATAAAATATTAAATGACTTGTGCGGCCGCCAGACAATTTGGAAGGCTGCGGATAAAAAATTTATTTTTATGCCGCCGCAGTTTAATTCGTTAAATGAATATTTTAACTTTGTCTGCAGACAGAACTATACAGAAAAAGATTTTTCAATTTTGGAACGATCAGTGCGGATGGATTGCCGCTTCCGTCGGAACTTTAAGTCAGTCGAAATCAGAATGGCTTGCCAGCAATTCCCGCAGGATAGCCTAGCGGTTGGCGCATTGTCTTTAGGATTGATTGAAAATATTAAAAAAGCAAAAAATTTGCTGAAATATTTTAAATACGATGAATTATTCAATTTAAAAAATAAGGCCGTAAGATCCGGCTTTTGCGAGTTCACAAAAAAAGAAAAAAATTTTGCAATACATTTAATCACTCTGGCAAAAGAAGGTCTTGGTAAAAGAAAAAATAATGAAGAGAAATTTTTAAAATCTTTAGAGAAACGGGTAAAAAATAGAATTTCTCCGGCCAATATTTCAATTGCAATATTCCGAAAAAACGGTATTGAAAGTTTGGTCCAAAAATCAAGTTGGAATCATTATTTTGAATTAGACACAAAATATCATTTTGTAAAACGATTTTTTGATAGGTTCTTTCAACACAAAACTCCGTAACATATACGGAGTGAGGAGGGAACATGACGCTCGACAACCTAAAATCTGGATTTCTTTTTTCTGGTGGACAAAGTCCGTTTAGGGATGAATTAGTTAAAGTTATTGCCGCAAAAAAATTTGGCTTAAAAATTGCCCAGCAAATTCATGATATTGATCGGTTTGGGAAAAATGAACGAGCCAATGCTAACGGTTCTACACAAAATGCTGGTTTTCAGATTGTTGATGATTTTACTATCTCGGGTCAAACACCATGGTTTTCGGCAACTAAATTATGCGACTTTTTGGGGCCATTTGGAATAAATCCTGATAAGTTAAAAGATTACGGCATTAGCCTGGAAAGATTGGCAAGACCAATAGTTTTCGATGATATAGAAGAACCAAAAAATTTAAATGCCATAGAATTGCGAACGCGCATTGCAAAAATGCATGCGCAAATATCGCAATCCGGATATTTTGGTATTGTTGGATCTGAAGATCAAATGATTGCCGCAGTAACGCTAACCAATGAATTGGCGGAAAAACTCATTGAGGCCTTGGCGCGATTTTTCTTTTCATTGCGAAATTCCGTTGCTGGAGAAAATTGCAAAAGAGTTAATGAGGCTATTAAAGCGCAACGAGATTCTGTGTTTGACGCAGTTAACGAACACCGCGGCGAATCATTATCGGCATTATATCTTGCAATTTCAAGACAAATAATCGAAGAAGAAAATGCGACAAATTGCGAACTTGGTTTAACATCAGATTTTTTTGATATATCGCGCGGCTATTGCCGGTTTAAATTTCTTGACCAATTTATAAGACATTACGAGGTTTATGCCGATGCTTACAATGCGGCAGTGCGCGGCTCTGGATTTTATTCTCTTGATAAAAGAAAGCGCGAATTCCCATATTTTATTGCAGTAGAAAACGAATACGGCTGGGGCCCAAGAAAAACTTTGTATATTTTTGAAGATGAACATATTGGAAATCTGGAATCTATGAGAACTGAAGCAATGCGTCTTGGCAGGCGCGTGCTGATTATTCCCAAAGCACTGGTATTGCCGTTTGAAATTCGATCACGCAACCCCTTGTGTCTTTTGGCTGATGGGTCAAGATATATGCCAACAAGCACCACATTTTTGCAGAATCTAAAAGATGCAGGATGTGAAGTCCCGGCAATTATGCCGATTGTCCGCATTTCGCTTGAAATTTTGGATGCATTATCTGCTGTTGATGAAACATTTATTTTGCCGGCCTATCTTCGCAAGCCATTCGGGGCAAAAACAATTTCTGCAAAAGACTTTGCTGCAGCGTGGCACGTTGTTTATGAAAAGTATGCTGCGATGCTTTTTGAATTTGCCCAAACTAAACCAAATGATACAGCGCGAATACTGGAAATTCTTATAAAATATGATTATATTGATAGGGCATTTATAGATTTTTACCGCACCTGTTTCGATGTTTCGTTTGAAATTGCTGATGAAGGAATTACTCAAAGCAGAAGCGAGAGGCGAAGAAAAAAAGAAGAAATTCAGGAAAAAGGATTTAACGGAATTGAAAATGCAAGAATTGTGTTAAATCGGGAAATTGATCAAATAAAATTCCGAGCTGTAACTGAAGCGCTGACTGTTACCGAATCTTTAATGCACTGGCAGAGAAAAACATTTTATCATTGGGTAAAAATCATTGGCCAAGGAACATGGCTTTCTGAAATTGTCAGCCGGGCGCAAGTATATATTGAAGAATGAAAAATACGAGATGCCAAAGATAATCTTTGGCATCTCGAATATTTTTTTCGCAAACTGAAGTCTGCTAATCCAAAAATTAAAGGACCAGCAAACTTTAGTTTGCGCTTAAATTATGGATATTCACCACTTTCACCGGCAAACCATAATTGTTGATGGTCATGAAGATATTTCCTATCAGGTTTTGGAAAAAAACCTGGATTTTGGCAATGATAAAAAATCATTAACACAGGTGAGCCTGCCGCATTTGCAAAATGCATCTGTTAATTTAGTTTTTGGGGCAATTTTTTTGGAAAACCAAAAAGATTTGCGTTCAGTAAAAAAACATTTAAAAACTTATAAAAATCTGGCAAAAAAATATAATTTAAAAATAATCAAAAATTCAAAAGAAATTGAAAAAATTATACCGCAAAAAGATTTGGGATTCATTATTCATCTGGAAGGAGCAGAACCGATTAAAAATGCGCGCGATCTGGAAAATCTGTACAAAGCCAACCTTCGTTCAGTTAGTCTTACTTGGAAAAACAAAAATCATCTAGCTGGCGGCAATCTTTCGTCATCCGGTCTGACATCCTTTGGAAAAAAAATTTTAAATTTGGCGCAAAAACTAAATATGATTATTGATTTAGCACATTTAAATAAAAAAAGTTTTTATCAGGTTTTGCAAAATACAAAGGGACCAGTGATTGTTTCTCATTCAAATTGCAAAAAATTATGCGATTACAAAAATCGCAATTTGGATAATTGCCAAATTAAAGCAATTGCCAAAAGAAATGGCGTGATTGGCATTAATGTTTATGATAAAATGCTTTCTTCTGATGCTCGGGCAAATGTTAAAACAGTGTGCGATCATATCGATTACATAAAAATTTTGGTTGGAATAGATTACGTTGGTCTTGGTAGTGATTTTGCCGGCATTAAGGCAAAAAAAACACCAAATAAACTTTCAAATATTGGCGAGCTTAAAAACTTAACGCGCGAACTTATAAGCCGAAATTATAAAAACGAAGAAATACAAAAAATTTTAGGATTAAATTTTCTTCGGGTAATTAAAAAAATTCTATATGAAAATTAGTTTTGTAAAATTAGATAACCTGAAACAACACGAACAAATCGAACAAAAGCATTTAAACGAATTGCTTGAAAAAATCAAAAAGGATGGTATTTGGACCCATCCGATTGTTATTGATGAAAAAAATAATATTATTTTAGACGGCCACCACCGCTTCAATGTCGCAAGAAAATTGGGCTTGGACAAAATTCCTGCTTATTTCGTTAATTATTTGCAAAACAATATTAAAGTCTTAGCGCGCCGGAAAAACATCAATGTATCAAAAGAAAAAATAATTGCAACAGTAAAAGCAAAAAAATTATTTCCGCCAAAAACAACGCGCCATGTTTTCGATTTTAATTTAAAAAATATTTCTGTACCATTAGCAAAATTAAAATGATTACACCAAATAAAAAAACCTGCAAATTGTACCAAAAAATATTATAAAACTGTTTTCAAAAAAATTAACAGGTTTTGATTATTACAAATCCTAAAACTCGAGCAGAAACTTTGGCTTATACAATTACTGATTTTCTGATTTTCTGAAGAAAAATCAATTTCAATACGAACTGATAATTCAAAAGTTAAAAATACTTTTGATTTTATGGATCAAAAAATAGTTTCAGTAATAAAAAGAAAATCGCAGGCAATATAATAATTGCAGTTCTTGAAAAAGATATTGGCAAAGATCTGGAAGCGCAAAAAAATCCATATAAATTTAATGGCAAGGAATACAGCCATATTTTAAAATATCTTTTGACAAAAAAGAAATACACTTGACAAAATTTTATACTATATTAAACTTAAAAATAAGAAAAATATGGCAGAACAGACCCAGAAAAACTTTTGGAGACATTATCATTACCTCTTTGAGCAAAGAAGGGTCTAATTTTATTTGATTTTTTTTAAATTCCATATAAAGCCTCTTCTTTGCGAGAAGAGGTCTTTTGTTTATATATGAGATTTTTTGTTAATTCCTGAAAATTTGGAGTTTGAAAAACGAACAAATTTTCGTTGGAATTAACAATTCGCCAAAGCAACAGTAAGATTATAATTTAAGAATAGACAAGCCGAAGGCGGCATTATGATGATTACGAAATAAAGATAAAGTTTGTCATTATTGGAGCGGCGGCGGATGTATTTAATCAATTTTTATGAAAAACATTCAAATCAAAAAATTATCAATTGGAAAATTAGGAGTAATAGATTTAAACTTGCCATATTTGGTAATTGGCAAAAGAAAACCAAGGGGATTAATTTTAGGTTTGCAGCATGGCGGGGAGACTTCTTCTTTGGAAATAATTTCAAAGTTTATTGAAAATAAAGTTAATGGCCAAGCAATAATTGTTCCAACAGTAAATCCCTTCGGACTTTTATTTGGAACACGAAATGAGCCATTGGATGGAAAAGATTTGAATAGAAATTATCCTGGCAAAGAAAACGGCGATCTAGCGCAGAGAATTTGTTCAAAAATTTTTTCTTTGGCAAAATCCTGTGATTTTGTTATTGATTTGCATAGTTTTAGCAATCGGTTAACTAAAATTGTCTGTGGTTTTACTGAAATTGGTGATGGAAAAATTAAAGAAAAAATATTAAAGATGATTAAAGTTATAAACCCCGATTTTATTTGGAAAATAAATCTGAAAGACAAAAATGACAGGAGATTTTGTGGAACACTTGATGAAGTAATAATAAAATCAAGAATTCCTGCAATTTTTATCGAAATGCCAAATCTGCAATTTATTTCTGAAATCCAAACCAAGAAAGTCGTAGAAGGATTGATTAATATTTTTAAGAAATTTAATCAAAAAACCCAAATCAAAAAGGATTTTTCCATTCTTTCTGCACAGTATATTTTTGCTGATCAAAGCGGTCTTTTTATCCCAAAAGTTTTTCCAAAAGAAGAAATAAAAATAAGCGCAACAATTGGCGAGGTGCTTGTTTTGCCAGATTTTAAAAAAATAAAAATTAAATCACTATATTCAGGAGTAATTATAAGCATTTTAAGTAAAAGTTTTATTCGTTTAGGGACAAAATTGGCAAGTATTGGGAAGATGGTTGGTAATATTTAATTTTGGCTTAGCGCTTGCTTTGTAAAATTTACAGGGCAAGGGTCAGGCCAGAGAAGTTCTTTTAAAGCCGCAGGCTTCGGCCTGAAAGTTTTGCGGTAAAAACAAAAGGAGGGTCGCATGTTGCGACGCCAGGAAGAGCGGAAAAATTTTTTTGATTTTCTTTTCGAGCGGGGTTTGGTGTATCGGTATAGTCAAGAACGTTTTGCGCAGCTTCAAGGCGGCGGCCAGCCTTATCCATCACCAACAAGAATAGTTGGGGTCAATGGTCAAAATTTTGTTGAAGAATTGATTCAGCCAGTGTTGACACCCGTAGTTTTTTCAAAAGAAGAAACGGCAAGATTAGAAAAACTTGTCCGCGTTTATGGAAAATTTTTAAAAGTCCAGTTTGAATTTTTCAAGGCGGTTAAAGCCGGAGAGGTTAATGGCTTTATCAGCGAATTAGTAAGGAAAATGTGCACTGAGGATGAATGGCAATTCGGTTTGGTAAATTCGGGTTATGACGAGATTTTGCCGTTTGTGCGGTTTGATTGTTTAAGAACTCAAGACGGATTTTTAGTAGTGGACATAAATTCTACTCGGCCGGCTGGGGTTGGGGATTGTGTTGTCTTATCGCGGGGTTATAAAGAATTTGGGTTTGACGGCAGATCATTTTCTTTAGAGCAATGTTTTGCAGATGCTGTCAGAAATTGTTTTGAGCAATGGAGAAAAGGAAAATCAGGCGGAGATGGCTACGGTGTTTTGGTAAGAAAAAGCGACGGTGATTGGCATAATTTCAGGATTTTAGCAGAATGTTTAAACAGAGCGGGATTTGCCGCAGAATTGATTGATAATCTTGATGTTTCAGGGTTTAAAACAATTGTCAGGAGCCGGATTAAAGAGGGCGATTCATTATTTACACAATTAGCCGGACTCTATCCTGATTCTCTTTGTGTAATTTCGCCGCTTTACCGGCGGTTTTTGGGGAATAAACTCTGGATGTATTTAATTCATTTGCCGCAGGCACAGGATTTTTTTGTTGAGCGGTTGGGGAGCGAAGATTTTGCATTTTTAAAAAAATTTTTCCCGGAAATTGGGATTATGGACGGTAATCAAATTTGCTTAGCTGATGGAAGGCGCGTGGAATTAACGGCAAAAAATCGCAAGGAATGGGTGATAAAAGCGCCAGCGGGTTCGTCAGCAAATGGAATGATTTTTGGTTTGATGAACGAAGACAGATGGAGAAGTTTAGTGTCTGGTGATCTTTCGGGCTGTATTGTTCAACGTTTTTATCGTTCAATGGAAAAATTTCCGGTAGTAGGAAAAAACGGAGAAGTGGCAGAAGAAAATCTTTACACTAAATACGGAGTTTTTATTCTTGGTGGAAAATTAGCAGGTTGTGAAGTTATGGCGCGCCGGCATCATATTGTCCACGGCGCGCGAAATACATATTTTAGCGTTTGTTTTGAGGAACGGCGTCCTGCTGAAGGACCTCACGTTTCATACAGCGATAGCAATCATCCTCCTTCTTGTAAATGCTGGAATTGTATTGGGTCAGCATCGCGTTTCGCAACTGACGAAGATTAGTTATTACTAAAAACTAAAATAGCCGGGCGGCAAAAGCGATAAGTGGCAACCTTGAACCGAAGCCAACTTTTATGCTTTTATCCAGCCCGGCATTTTTATTTTAAGAGATTTTTTGAAATTAGCAAATGTTGCAGTATTTTTCAGCGATTGGAATGACGCGGATTTATAAAAAACCATCGTATTCTCGCGGTTTTTGCTGTATAGTTAACAGACCTCGCCTTTAAGTATGCCAAGTGTCACCTCATAGTGTTAACTGTATATTTGTTGTATATTTGTTGTATATTTGTTTGACATTTTTTGTCATTATGATATATTAAGGCATTAAAGAGCAGGGT
>JBFLZX010000049.1:0-8210 GCA_040756075.1 Patescibacteria group bacterium
TTCCTAAACCCTGTCCCCGCAGGAATCAATTTGCCAATAATTACATTTTCTTTTAAGCCCCGAAGTTCATCAACCTTGCCTGTGACTGCGGCGTCAATTAAAACCCGCGCGGTTTCCTGAAAGGAGGCAGCGGACAAAAATCCTTCCGTGGCAAAAGAAGCTTTAGTGATACCAAGCAATAAATTCACTACTTCTGGAGGTTGTTTTTTTTCTTTCTTTAAATCTTCACAAATTTTATCAAATCTTATCCGGGAAATAATATCGCCTGGGAGCAAATCCGAATCACCGCCTTCTTTTATTTTGCACCAGCTAAACATTTGCCGGATAATAATCTCTAAATGTTTATCATTTAGATCCTGACCTTGACTTGAGTAGATATATTGCACTTCACGAAGAATATATTTCTGCACTGCTTCTCTTCCGGAAATTTTAAAAAGCTGATGCAAATCAACCGGACCTTCAGTCAACTGCTGGCCGCGGGCAACAAGATCTCCGGTTGCCACCCAAAAGACAGTATTTTTTGGCAAATTATATTTTTTTTCTTCAACCTCTTCTCGTATCAAAATTAACTGCCCTTTTTCCTTTTTAACTGTCCCGCAAGTTGCCGCTTTTATTTTTTCCCCTTCTCTATTAATTAACAATATCTCGCCCTCTTTAACTTTTTGGCCATCTTTAACTTTAATTTTAATTCCTTTTTTAATTTCGTATTTATCATGAATAATTTTTTGTGCAACAATGCGCAAGATCTTTCGATCTTTTTCTTCTTCCAAATAAACCTTGCCGTCAATCTCGGAAATCAAGGCAGGCTGCCTAATTCCCCTTGCTTCAAATAATTCTTCAACGCGGGGCAAACCTTGAGTAATATCGCCAACCCCAGCAACACCACCAGTATGAAATGTTCTCATTGTCAACTGTGTTCCTGGTTCGCCAATTGACTGGGCAGCAATAATGCCAACTGCTGTTCCTAGTTCAACAGGTTTATTATAAGCAAGATCCCAGCCATAGCATTTTTGACAAATACCATGAAGTAGTCGGCAATTCATTGCTGTCCTGATTTTTATTTCCGAAATTTCTTCTTCCTCAACTTTTTTTGCCAGCATAGAGGTGATTATTTCACCAGCCCGAATAATAATTTTTCCTTTTTTATTTTTAACATCGCTGGCAGCCGTACGGCCCAAAACTCGTTCGGAAAGAGATTCGTCCATTTCTTCGCTTTCTTTTTTTGTAATTAAAGTTCCCTCTTTCGTTCCACAATCTAAACTAGTTATTGTCATATCTTGAGCAACATCAACTAAACGCCGGGTTAAATAGCCAGCGTTTGAAGTACGCAAAGCGGTGTCGGTTAAACCTTTTCTGGCGCCGTGAGTAGAAATAAAATATTCTAAAACTCCAAGACCTTCTTTAAAACTGTTTTTTACTGGCAATTCAATGGTTTTACCGCTTGGCGCGGCCATAAGTCCTCTCATTCCGGTCATTTGTACTACCTGGGCCCAAGAACCACGAGCGCTAGAATTAACCATAGAATAAACTGGACCAAATTTATCCAAACTTTCTACTGCTTTTTCAGAAACCTTGTTTTTAATATCCGCCCAAGTCTCAATTACTTTAACATAACGTTCTTGATCTGTAAGAAGGCCGGAGCGATACTGCTGACGGATCTCCTCTATTTTTTTCGCTGCCTGTGAAAATAATTCACTTTTTTCTTTTGGAACCTGCAAATCATCCATTCCCCAAGAAAGACCGCTTTTTGTTAAATAATTAAATCCTATATTTTTAATTTCATCAATGAGTTTAATTGTCATCTCCTGCCCAAAACGTAAAAATATTTCCGCGATTAATTTCGCTAAAGCCTTTTTATTAAAAGTTTTATTGATAAATCCCAGCTCTTTTGGCAGAATCTTATTGAAAATAATTCGCCCGGCGCAAGTTTCAATTGTCTCTTCATTAATTTTTACTTTTATTTTCGCGCGAATATCAATATAGCGATTTTCATAGGCTAAAACTGCTTCATCTGACGAAGAAAAATATTTTCCTGATCCTTTCACTTCTTCTTTCATATTTGTAATATAATAACAGCCTAAAACAACATCTTGAGTTGGGGTAGTGATTGGCATACCAGTAGCTGGTTTTAGAAGATTTTTTGTCGCATTCATTATTTCTTTTGCTTCAGTTTGGGCAGGTAAAGTCAAAGGAAGATGAACTGCCATTTGATCGCCGTCAAAATCAGCATTAAAAGCACTGCAGACCATTGGATGAATTTGAATTGCTTTTCCTTCAATCAAAACAGGACGAAATGCCTGAATTCCCAAACGATGCAGGGTTGGCGCTCGATTTAAAAGAATAAAACGGTCTTGGATCGCTTCTTCAAGCATATCCCAAACTTCAGATCTTCCTTCTTCAATAAGTTTCCCTGCCGCTCTTACATTATGGGCAAATTCTTTTTTAATTAATTTATTAATAACAAAGGGCTTAAAAAGCTCGAGGGCCATTATTTTTGGTATACCGCATTGAGAAAGTCGGAGCTCAGGACCAATAACAATTACTGATCGTCCGGAATAATCAACCCGTTTTCCTAAAAGATTTTGACGGAATCTTCCTTGTTTTCCTTTCAACATATCAGCTAAAGATTTTAAGGGGCGTTTTTGTTTTGTAGTTTGCGCTTGAGACGCAAGTCGGACAGAATTATCAATTAAAGCATCAACTGCTTCCTGCAACATTCTTTTTTCATTTCGACAAATTACTTCTGGAGCATTCAATTCAACCAGCCTTTTTAAGCGGTTGTTGCGATTAATTACTCGGCGATATAAATCATTTAAATCAGAAGCGGCAAAGCGCCCGCCATCAAGCTGAACCATTGGCCGCAAATCCGGAGGCAATACCGGCAGAACAGTCAAAATCATCCATTCTGGCCTAATTCCCGCTTTAGACATATTCCTGATTAAACGAAGTTTAGCTTTAATCTTTTTCCGCGAAGCCGATGTTGCTATTTCACATTGTTTTTCAAGAAATGACGCTTCTTTTTTTAAATCAATTTCGGACAACACTTTCCACAGCGCCTCTGCCCCCGTACCTGCCTGAAATAAATGTCCATATTTTGCCGAAAGATCACGAAATCCTATTTCGGAAATAATTTTTAATCTTTTAATACCGCTAACTTCCTCTTTCGCCGCCGAATAAGAATTGCGCAAACTCTCCAATTCTTTCTCTTTTTTGTAATCTAATTCAATAAGTTTCTGATCTAATGATGTAACTTTTTTTTCATCATTTGAAGATTTTTTTGATTTTTTATTTCCTTTGCTTTTCAAATCGCCAGCCATCTTTCTATATTTCGATTCCAAAAGTTTTTTCTTTGATTTAAATTCAGATTCAACTTCAGAAAGAGTAATTTCTTTTGCTTTTTCATCAACTGAAATAATAATGTAGCCGGTAAAATAAACAACTCGTTCTAAATTACGAACAGATAAATCTAAAAGCGTCCCAATTTTTGACGGAACGCCACGCAAAAACCAGATATGGGCTACTGGCGCGGCTAATTTAATATGCCCCATTCGCTCCCGCCTGACAATTGATCTTGTAACTTCCACCCCGCATTTATCACAGACAATTCCTTTATAACGAATTCGTTTGTATTTGCCGCAATAACATTCCCAATCTTTTGTCGGACCAAAAATGCGTTCAGAAAAAAGTCCGTCTTTTTCTGGTCTTTGAGTACGATAATTAATAGTTTCCGGTTTTTTTACTTCTCCATATGACCAGGAAACAATTTCATCCGGCGAAGCGAGTTTGAGTTTTATTGATTTGAAATCACGAGGAATAGGCACAATGATAAAGTTAAAATCCTAAATTCAAAATTCTAAAACTTGTAGTGAGCGAAGCCGAACTATCCTAAATAATCTCAAATATCAAAATTCAAAAATCAAAACGTTTTAGATTTTATTATTTAAATTTTGAATTTGTTTAGAGTTTAGATATTAGAATTTTTATTAATTACTGTGAATTACGAAACTCATTCGCTGTGTCATTCTGAGGACCCCGATGTCCATCGGGGGACGAAGAATCTCCCACAAATGTGGGAATCTCGCATTCCTGCCTGCCGGCAGGCAGGCGCGAGAGATCCTTCGTCCCGATTTCATCGGGACTCAGGATGACAAAAAAACAGCATTTCGTAATTCAAGGTAATTAGTATCGCGTTTTCTTTTTCTCCTCAAAAAAAGAATGTTCTGCCCCGACTAATTCCACATCCAGCGCTAAACTCTTTAATTCTTTGACTAAAACTCCAAATGACTCTGGAATATTTGGCGGTTTTATCTCTTCCCCTTTAATAATTGCTTCATAAGCCTTTGATCTTCCTAAAACATCATCAGATTTAATTGTTAAAACTTCCTGCAAAGTATAAGCCGCGCCATAAGCTTCCAAGGCCCAAACTTCCATTTCTCCAAATCGCTGACCGCCAAACTGGGCCTTTCCGCCTAAAGGCTGCTGGGTAACAAGCGAGTAAGGACCAATTGATCGCTGATGGATTTTATCTTCAACTAAATGATGCAATTTCATCATATACATTATGCCAACAGTTGTTTTTTCAGAAAATGGCTCGCCGGTCCGGCCATCATAAAGCTGGATTTTCCCATTAAGAGGAAGATTACTTTTCGTTAATTCTTCTTTTATCTGAGCCTCTGTTGGCCCTTCAAAAACCGGAGTCGCTACTTTATAGCCCAATTTTTGCGCCGCCCAGCCAAGATGTGTTTCTAAAATCTGACCTAAGTTCATTCTAGAAGCAACTCCCAAAGGGTTTAAAATTACATCCACTGGCGCGCCAGAAGCAAGACAGGGCATATCTTCTTGCGGCACAATTTTGGAAATAACCCCTTTATTGCCATGTCTCCCCGCCATCTTATCGCCTATCTGGACCTTACGTAATTGGGCCACGGAAATTTGAATCTGTTTTATTACGCCAGTTGGCAGTTTATCTCCGCGATCGCGGGAAAAAATTTTTACATCTACCACCTTGCCATGCTCTCCGTGCTGCAAATACAACGAACTGTCTTTTACATCGCGGGCTTTCTCACCAAAAATCGCCCGTAAAAGCCTTTCCTCGGCAGTTAATTCTGTCTCTCCTTTTGGACTGATTTTACCAACTAAAATATCGCCGGATTGAACCTCAGCGCCAATCCTGACAATTCCTTCTTCATCAAGATCTTTTAATTTTTCTTCGCCAACATTAGGAATATCGCGAGTAACAATTTCCGGGCCGAGTTTTGTGTCCCGTACATCAATTGAAAAATCCTCAATATGAATCGAGGAGTAACGATCATCGTGAACTAATTTTTCGGAAATAATAACCGCGTCTTCAAAATTTGCTCCTTGCCAGGGCATAAAAGCCACTAAAACATTCTGACCTAAAGCAAGCTCTCCGCCTTCGGTGGCCGCACCATCAGCAATAACCTGACCCCTTTTTACTTTTTCGCCAACATCAACCAATGGATGCTGGTTTATACAAGTGGAAGCATTGGAACGAGTAAAACAATGCAGACGGTAATTTGCAACTTTTCCATTATCTTCTAAAATTTTTATATGTTTAGCATCAACTTCGACAACTTTTCCCGATGATTCTGCAATCGCCAGCGTTCCCGAATCATAAGCCGCTTTTGCTTCCATTCCTGTGCCAACAATCGGGGCTTGGGGAACAATGCAAGACACTGCCTGACGTTGCATATTTGTTCCCATTAAGGCGCGATTAGCATCGTCGTGCTCTAAAAATGGAATTAAACTTGTCGCCACCGAAACAATTTGCTTTGGCGAAATATCAACATATTCAATTCTTCCTGTTGCTTCAACTGACGGCTCTCCTTTAACTCGTACCTCAGCGCGGTTGGATAAAAAATATCCCTGTTCATCAATTGGCGTTGTTGCCGGCGCCGTTATGGCGTTTTCCTCTTCTATTGCATCGAGATAAACAATTTCATCAGTCACGCGGGATTTTATTTGGATAAAGGGCAGGTTTAATTTTTTTATTTTTTTAATATCTTCGAGAGTTATTTTCTTATTTGGCGGGATTATAATTTTATTAGTCTTTGAATCGATTATGCCTTTTTTATAACTAATTTCTCCGATTGCTTTATTAAAATTTTCTTTTTTAATTTCCCGCAAAACCTTGCGATAAGGCGTTTCAATAAAACCAAATTCGTTCAAACGAGCATAACTTGTCAAATGATTAACTAAACCAATATTTGGTCCTTCAGGAGTAGAAATTGGACAAATACGGCCGTAATGCGTGCGGTGAACATCGCGGACTTCAAATCCTGCCCGCTCTCGCGAGAGCCCCCCAGGTCCCATCGCTGAAACACGACGTTTATGCTCTAATTCTGAAAGAGGATTTGTTTGATCCATAAATTGAGAAAGCTGAGAAGTGGCAAAAAATTCGCGAATAGTGGCAATAATCGGCCGGGCATTAATCAGTTGAGCAGGAGTCAAAGTATTAATCTCTAAAGTGCTCATTCGATCTTTTGCAATCCGGGCCATCCGCGCCAAGCCGACTCGTAATTTATTTTGAACAAGTTCTCCAACTGCTCGCACCCGGCGATTACCTAAATGATCAATATCATCAGGCTCTCTTTGTTCGCGATTTAAACGAATAATCTCGCGGACAGTTGCCACCAAATCATCTTTTCTAAAAATCCGGTTTTTAGGACAACCAAAAGGAATATTTTCTTTTAATCTCTGATTCATTTTGTGCCGTCCGACTTTTCCTAAATCATATCGCTCGGGATTAAAAAACATCGCTTCAATTAAAGATTTGGCGTTATCTGTGGTTGCCAAATCGCCGGGACGGATGCGGCGGTAAATCTCAATAAACCCTTCTTCAGTGTTTTTTGCTAAATCTTTTTTTAAAGTTGCCTCAATGTATTTTTTCGGACCAGTATCTACATCGGCAAATAATTCTTTTATTTGCGCGTCTTGCGGATAACCAAACGCCCTTAAAACCGAAGTTACCGCAATTTTTCTTTTCCGATCGATTTTAACAAAAATAGCGCCCGATGAATCTGTTTCAAATTCAAGCCAGGCGCCGCGGTTAGGAATTACTTTAGCCCCAAAAAGTTTTTCTCCTCGCAAATTTTCGCAAGTGAAAGTTACTCCGGGTGAACGAATAATTTGACTGACAATAACGCGTTCAATGCCATTTATAATAAAAGTCCCTCGCGGAGTAATTAATGGAAATTCGCCTAAATAAACTTCCTGTTCTTTTATTTCCCCGGTTTGCTTGTTTAAAAGTTGACATTTACAGCGCAATGCCGCCTCATAAGTCGCGTTTTTAAACTTTACCGCTGTTTCGTCATATTTTGGATCATCAAAAAAATAATCCAAAAAAGAGAGTTCTAAAACTTTTCCCGTATGATCACGGATTGGCGAAATCTCATCAAATAATTCTTTTAGACCATCTTTAAAAAATTGCTGATAAGAATCGACCTGAATTTTAATCAAATTCGGAACTTCAAATGTTTCTTGCTTTTTGGAAAAAAATTTGCGGTTTAGAAATGAAAATGATTTTTTTGAAGACATTATTAAAAAAAATAGAAAAAAATCCTAATTTTTTAACGGCGTTTTTTTAGGTAACAAAAAAATAGCAAGATACAAAACTTGCCTTTAAAAAAGGCTTATTTCTTTTATCTAAAGGCCCAACAAAAAATTCTTTTGGGCAAGACTAATTGTCGCATACATCCTATAATAATTAAATATTTTATTTTGTCAAGAGAATTTTCTAAATTTTGCTAAATTTTAATCTTTTTGCCTAAAAAAGGCGAAAAAAATCAGTCCTTTTGAGACTGAGGTAAAATTTTACCAAAAACTATCTAGAAAATTCTTGAAAAGGAGCATCCCATTTTATCGTTGCTTCTGCATATGGCTGATCACCGGGGCATGACATGCCACTATCATAAAAAAATGTAAATTTCATATTATTTTCTTTGCAAAATTTTACAACTGCCCTTTCTAAATCTTCAGGGCTAGGAAAAGCGTGATTTGTTGACCATGTTAAAGACATACTTGTTCTACCTTTCTTTGCCTCTCTTCTTAACATTCCTGGTAAATTTTTAAAAAGGTTTCTTTCTGCCCGCTCTATTCTTTTCTTTGTTTCTTCTTCTATTTTTGCTTCTTGTTTTTTTCTTTCCTCCTCTTCTTTCTGCCTTTTTTCTTTTTCCTTCTGTTCTCTTCTC
>JBFLZX010000050.1:0-8198 GCA_040756075.1 Patescibacteria group bacterium
CAAAATCCTATTTTGAAATAAATTTGTCTTGTCTACAAAACAAGCTTGGGCTAGAGATTTTAGAAAATTTCTTGAATTGAGTTAATTCTCCAAAGCTTGTCTTTCGGCGTCATTCCGAGCGATCCCCCACTAAATTTTAGTGGGGGAGAGTCGAGAAATCTCATAAGCTGTGAGATTTCTCTCCTCCACCATTTTTTCAACAAATATTGACTGACTATTTCTCGCTTCTTTTAAATCTTAGAAAGATTATTTCAAAGGTTGTAATACATGGTGGGGAATCGAAATGACAGCTGAATACCTCGCAGTAAGCTAGCGAGGTAGTTCATTTTCAGGCATACCAAAAAATGAGGCGTACGCCTGAAATTTTGGTAATGGCAAAAATGCAAGAAAATGCAAAAAAGAAAAAATTACAACATTGTGCTCCATAATTTACTTAACAACTGCCGGCAAACTCTGCGTCCTCGGCGCGGGGCGTTTGGCAAGCCAAATCCTGCGGAGTATAAACCAGAATTAACGGTGGTTGGTAGAGATGAGAACTTTTTGTATGTTTTCGGGTTGGAGCCGACCCAAGGGAGGCTTCAACGGGAAACAACAATAATGTGAGTTTACGATAAAAAAAGTTTCCCCGGGAAAGACGCGCAATTGTTCAACCGCGCAATTTTCTGGAGCGATCCAAATTTACAAGACCTTGAAAATTGTGAAAGCTGGGGAGCGTGGGATGGGACTTTTATGGTGCATAAACTTCAATCCAGGGAAACTCCCCCTTTTTTAAATTACATTAATGTTGTTTCCCGTTGAAAGCTCCTATTCGTCGCTTTCAACCCATGCCGGACTTGGTTTGCGATTTTAAACAATGACAAAATAATAATAAAATTGACAGAATTTTGGCTTGTGATAGGATAAAAAGTGTACAAGAAATAATTTAATTCAATATTATGCTCGAAATTATTCTTCAAAACGTTATTATCTTCTTATTTTTTCTTTTTATTATCGCATTATTAATTTATCTTTTTTATTTAAAATCAAAAAAGTATTCAAATGAATACTCTGAATATTTTCAGGAAGAGAGTATTAAACTACTAGAAGATCAACCAAGAAAAAAACTATTTATCAAAGGCCTATTTTTAGTTATATGTTGGTTAGTTTTTGGTTTCGTTATTGTCTTTTTTGTAAAATATAATTTTTTGGGGATTGGAGAAAAGTTTTATTTTATGCTTATTGGGGGATTAATTTCTTCTTTGTTTTTTCAATTATTTTCCATTTCTAGAAGATTTTTTATTACTAAATTTGTTTATAAATAAACATCCCGAATTTTTATCTGGAAAAGTTATTTTAAAACGAGATTATATTATTGCAAATTTTAAAGTTTTTGTATTTAGTTTCTCGATCTTGTTTATTTTTCTCTTTATATTGTACCCTTCGTATTTTATGTTTGGTATGATTATTGGACCGTTTTGTATGCTTTTGGCATTTTTGGCACGGGAGGGCCAAGTCTCAAAAAATTCAAAATAAATTATGCGTATACTTTCTTTAGAGGAGTCAAAAAAAATTGTAGAAAAATTTTTAAAATACTTTAATCTCTACGACGAAAAAAGAGTGAAGCGGTATTTTAAAAAACAATATTTCTTAAGATTGGGGTTATATGGACTTATTCCTTGCCCTTTTATCTTTAAAGGAACGAATGTGCCACTGTTTAACAAATTAGAATTACCGAACGAAATAAAAAACGGCGAATTTAAAGATATTTTAGAAAAATACGAGGATTATTTTACATTTTCAAACGAAACTCATTACGCGGCTTTTCCTTGGATGGTGGAAGCGCTAAAAAAAATTACAAACAAAGAGGTTTTCGCTTGTGCAGATAATTGGGAATTTTATGGAAATAGGGGCATTAATCAGCGCGTTTTGAAATATCATATCACTGAATTTTTTAGCAAGGAACAAGATACACAAAATTATGTTGATAAGGTTTTATGTTCTCACGAGAAAGTATATTTATTTCCTGAAGATTTTTTATTTTTTATTGAACTTGGCGATACAGATCTTATTGCTTCTTCAAAAAACTTTATTAGCAAATTTAAAAATGCCTTAAAACATAAAAATTATGACAGATTATGTAATTTAAAAAAGGGAGATGTAATTACAATTAATAATATAAGCTATAAAACTACCGGCATAAAACTTGAAAATCATCATGCAAGAATTTTATATATTTATTTAGATAAGGATGATTTTGTTCTAGTTAGCACTCTTTATAATTTAGGTTTGTGGAAAACGAAATATCCTATAGGTGTTCCAATTTTTAAACCAGGTGAATATGTAAAAAGTATTAAGTTTTAGTAATTCTTAAGCTTCCACTGGATAAAAATTTAAGGTTTTTATTCAGTAATGAGCTTAAGATGGCCTTAGGCTCAAAAAATTCTTTTGTTCTTTTAACAACAAACGGAGGTCTAAAAATGAAATATAAAAAAAGAATGATAATGCTACTTGGTTTTGTAATTCTATTTGCAGCGATTTTTAGCATTAGCTGCGGAAGTAATAGTAATTTGGAAAGTCAGGAAAAGGCATTGAAGCTAGAAAAGGGTATAACCCGCATACCACTTGGCAATGGATACTGGTTGGAAATAACTGGAATTCACAAACATAAAAACAAGTACCTACCAGGAGGCAAAAAAGGATGTTTGGCATTTTTGGGAAAAGGAAAAAATCATCTAAGTGTTATTTTTAACCGTGATGGCATACTCGATGAAGAAGATCCTTTGTTAGATATTCACGTTACGTGGTGGAAAAGATCAATAAAACCAAAATTTTGTGCTGGCGTAGTTGCAACGAAAGGAAAATATAATAAATATGGACCAGGTAATATTGTTTTTTGTTACTCCAACTGTCAAAACAGTAAATTAGAGCGCATCCAAGAAACGTGGGATCAAATTAAAACAGCATATTTTGCTGGTCAAGTTGGAGTTTTAGCAGTTATTGGCGCATATTATCTTGCGTGGTATACTTTTCCAATTGTAATTGAAATATATGCACCAAAACTTTTAGAGTATGCAAAAAGTCTTATTGGATCAGCACCAGCTTTTCCTACTGAATTTGGAAGTTCACCACCGCCATCATCTCCGCCAATTCCTGAATCAGAAGAACCATCCGATGATGACCTTGATGAGCCAGACGATCCCGACCAGCCAGTTGGGCCAAATGGTTGTGGCTGCAATCTGCCAGAAGATGACGGCAACATTTGTTTTGATGATTCTTTTGGCAAGCCAAACCCGAACCCGCAGGAATACAAGCCCGAGCTAACAGTTGTTGGCCGCGATGAGAACTTTCTGTATATTTTTGGGAAAGACGCAGCGCTTTTCAATCGCGCGATTTTCTGGGCGGATCCAAACACAGAGGGTCTTGAAAATTGTGAAAGCTATGGCCAGTTTGATGGGACTTTTATGGTTCACAAACTTCAGCCTTGTCGAACTTGGTTTAGTCTAACAAATGAAAGCAAGACAATTTGGCTAAGCCCAGATTCAACAACTACTCGTGTGGCAGAAGGCGTCAGTGTTGTTCCTTATGGTCAGGGATACAATTTTGTCTTAACTTGCGGCGCCGAGCCAAATATTTTAAATCTTCTACAACCTCAAGATCAAAAAAACAGTGAATGTCTTTATTTATCTTTAGACGAGGCTCTTTATGCTAACAAAAATGTTTGTTTTGATGACACAATTGCCGGCTTACCATTGCCGCAAAATGTAAATCCCGAATTAACCATTGTTGCCCGGCGAGCAAATTATCTTCACATTTTTGGCGCAAATGCGGAAATTTATCATCACGGAGTTTTCTGGGCAAATCCAAATCCAGACGGCCTAGCAAACTTTGAAATCAACGGAGAATGGAATGGATTTTCAACAGTCTTTAAACTTCCGCCCTGCCGTCCATGGTTTGCGCTTTCAAACAATGAAAAAACAATTTGGCTAAGCCCAAATGCCAGCACGACCAAAGTTGAAGAAGGAATTAGTATTGTTAATGATGGCAGCAATTTTAATTTTATTTTAACCTGCGGTAGCCAGCCAAATAGTCTAAATCTTTTATTAGAAAATGATTTTACAAATTAAGAAATTTTTTATAAGTCGTGTAATTGATTTTTACAAATCGAAAAACTCTCCAAAAAGGAGAGTCTTTTTTGTTTCAGAGTGGCAAATAGCAAATAGCTAGTTTTGTTGATTTTTTTAGTTTTTTGTTTTGTCATATGTTTGAAGTTAGCTAGTAAAAAATAGTTACAAATTTAAACTATTTTTAATAAATTTTGCTGATTTTTCTTCAAAATAATTAATAATTTCTTTAAATATATTTTGTTGACGATCTACCAGCAAAGGTTTTATTTTTGGAAGTTGTTGAGCAGCGACCAACGTTTGACTTAGAAATAAGGAAAGCGGAAAATCAATTTTAAATTTTTTCTTAACCAATTTAAGCAATCTTTCTGGCAGAATTCCTTTCTTTTTGATAAGAAAATATACATCAAAAACATCTTTTGGTTCGTGCCTGTCAATTAATGCCATTGTCTTGTTTGCGGCCATATCGTCAAAAGAATCAACATAAATTTTCTGCCATTTTTTCCATGGTTTTAGATTGGCAAATTCATAATAAGCAAATTCTATTCTTATTTTTTCTTTGTTGTACAAAAAAAATTCCCAGCGGTCAAAAACACGCTTTTCTTCAAGACGCTTTAGATTAAGTTTTTTTGCAATCTTCTGAATCGTCGGTAAAATTTCTTGATAAGTAAATTCTTTGTCTGAAAAAAAATCTAAATCAAAAGATCTTCGATGCTTTAAATAAAAATAGGCTAGAGGTGTTCCGCCTGTCCAATAAAATTTTGCGCTAAGCGGCGAATCTCCAATAATTTTTAAGATAATTTTTTGTAAAGGATTTAAATCAAAGCCCATCTTTTTTTCCATATTTTTTAAAAAACGCCATAAGCATTAATTTTTTTCCAGGGTCAATTTTTAAACCACGGAAGTATTTTTTTATCATCGCTATTTTAAGATCCTGCCAATCGTCGTAATTGATTTTTCTTTCTAAATACCAAAACCATTCCGTTCTTGTGCGCGGTTTCCAATTTCTTTTAATTTGATAGTCCCAAGGTTTTATTTTCATATTTCTATTATACCACAAAAACAAAAAAATATCCACATTGTGGATATTGGTAAAATCAATAATATTTTTTGCCCTGCATAAGTTTTTCATTGTATTTTTTTGTTGCAATTACGGTCCAAATAATACAAGGGAGCCAGACAAAAAATGGAATGAGAATTATTCCAATCCCTGCTGTAATAAGGGCAATAAGTATAAAGAAAAAGGCAATAATTGACATTACAATTCCGCCAGGAATTGTGACATAAAACATGCCAAGCGGTCCAAAAAGAATGGTTAAAAACAAAGCCACACCCATACTTTTTGTCGATGTAACGATGATGACATCTCTTTTTGGTTCATCCATATCGCACGCCTCCTTTAGGTAAAGTTCTATTTTGAATTATATTCCAGAAAAACAAATTGTCAAGGTGGTTAGGTAATGTACACACACTTTTAAAAAAGGGACAGTCCCTAAAAAAATGCCGCGCTATTTAGCCGCGCCATTTTCTGGAGCGAGCCGAATTCTGAAGGCGTAGAAAATTGTGAAAGCTGGGGAGCGTGGGATGGGACTTTTATGGTTCACAAACTTCAGCCTTGTCGAACTTGGTTTAGTCTAACAAATGAAGGCAAGACAATTTGGCTAAGCCCAGATTCAACAACTACTCGTGTGGCAGAAGGCGTCAGTGTTGTTCCTTATGGTCAGGGATACAATTTTGTCTTAACTTGCGGCGCCGAGCCAAATATTTTAAATCTTCTACAACCTCAAGATCAAAAAAACAGTGAATGTCTTTATTTATCTTTAGACGAGGCTCTTTATGCTAACAAAAATGTTTGTTTTGATGACACAATTGCCGGCTTACCATTGCCGCAAAATGTAAATCCCGAATTAACCATTGTTGCCCGGCGAGCAAATTATCTTCACATTTTTGGCGCAAATGCGGAAATTTATCATCACGGAGTTTTCTGGGCAAATCCAAATCCAGACGGCCTAGCAAACTTTGAAATCAACGGAGAATGGAATGGATTTTCAACAGTCTTTAAACTTCCGCCCTGCCGTCCATGGTTTGCGCTTTCAAACAATGAAAAAACAATTTGGCTAAGCCCAAATGCCAGCACGACCAAAGTTGAAGAAGGGGTGAGTATAATTTTTGATAGTCAAAACTTTAATTTTATCCTTACTTGTGGCGGCCAGCCAAATAATTTTAATCTTTTGCAAGATGAGGATTTTGTGAAATAAAAAACTTTCCAAAAAGTCGGAGAGTCTTTTTTATTACATACGAACAGCGCTCGTTCCCCCGATAGTCATCGGGGTCGCGAAATGCGAATGCGCCCATACGAATTATTGCTCGAGCGTAATCGAGGATTTATATCTATTTTTCAAAACTTTCTTTTGTTAAATTTACTTGTCGTATAATCGATCTAAATGTTCCGATTGGAATTTCTTTGCGGCCAGCCGGGATAATTGCGGTCAATGTAGGATTGCCATATTTTCGAAATTTTACATGACTGCCTTTTTGTGAAATATAAACAAAGCCCTTCTTTTGAAGGACTTTGATAATTTGGCTGGAAGAATAAAGTTTAGGCATAATTTATTGATAAGTCAATTATTTTTGGTTTTTCTACTTTAGTTAAATTTGGCTTATCAATATCCTCAAAATACAATTCCAAAGCTTCATCTAAATTTTTTAAAGCTTCTTTTTTTGTTTTTCCAAAACTAGAAATATCAACATTAAGACATTGAGCAACGTAATATTTTCCTTCTTTCCAGATAACATTTTTTAGGTGAATTTTTTGCATAATTCAAATTCTTTATTTTAGTATACCAAATAACAAATTTTTGACAAGGAACTACTAATGTCAATCGGTAAACATTTTAGGTTTTATCCCGCATCTTTTAAAATACCCCGCCGCTTTGGGGACAAAAAATTAGAGCCTTTCGTCCCGATTCACCCCGATCCATCGGGGTAGATCGGGATGAAAGGTGTAGGATTTATTCTTCTTTTTAATTGCCCCGGGGCTTTGGCATGATGTTTTAATTGTCTTTCTCTCAAAATGGCATCGTCTTTTGAAAGATAGGCTTCATAATAAATTAAATCCCATAGTCCTTTATTCTTTGTGGAAAAAACTTTGTTGCTGTTATGTTTAGTTATTCTAATTCTAAGATCTGGCGTGTACCCAATATAAATGTCAGAAGTGATTTTGGATTAAATAATATAAATATAAAACATGGGTCCTAAAAGGTGAGGGATAAGATGGCGGAGGAGCGGGCGCCCCTATACGAATACTGATGAGAAGAATCATACGAATCCACCCTGACCCGCCGATCATCCGGAAGCCAATCCGCACCCAAAACCCGACCGGGCTCGCTTGCGTCTTCTGATAGCTCTGAATCTAAAAGCCAAGTATAATATTGATGTTCAGGATGAGGTCTGTCTTCTTCTTTGTGTCTTTTTGTGTAATCTCTTTGGAAAATCAGGTATTCAGGGAGGGTTTGGCCTTTTAAGTCTTTGCCAGTCATTCTTTCTAAAAATTCATCAGAGAATTCTTTGACTTCTGCTCTTGGATTAGTCTTTTTAAGCTCTTCTTCAAGTTCTTTTAGTTTTTTTCTTGCTTTGTCAGGAGATGGACTTTCAAGGATTATTCTTAATTCTTGGGCTGAAGCATTTCTTGTTTCTTCTTCTGCTTCGGGCAGATCTTTGAGAAAAACAAGGTAAGGTGTATTTTCTTCGCGGTTTAGGGTTTTGATTTTGTCTGGGAAATTGGGTTGAACTGTGTCTGAAAGATGAGTTTCAGTGTATTGTTGAGATTCAGCTAAACCTTCAAGTGGTGTGTCTAAAGTCTCTTGTTTGATTTGGGCGAGATATTGATCTTGGAGTTCTGGCGAAGGAAGGAGAATAAAATGGTTATAGCCTTGTTCTGCTAGTTTTTGGATTCTTGTAATTTGTTCAAGAGTAAGATTGATAGTTTCCGGCAGAGCGGCGGCTAATTCAGGAAGGTTGTGTTCTCGATAAAAATTTGCCCAATATTCTCTGATTTCTTTGAAATCAAAGGTGATTTCTCTGCCTTCAGGGGTTTTG
>JBFLZX010000051.1:0-7983 GCA_040756075.1 Patescibacteria group bacterium
TGTATTTTGAAATTTTACATTTAATTTTTGACATTTATTGTATACTCCCCCCCCCCCCCCCCCCAGTCCTTTTGGCAAGCTAACTTATCCACAACCTTACCAAGTCAAAAATTGACAAAATTTCTGATTGTACTATAATTAAAGTAGGGTTAAACTTTAGTACAAACATCTAAATTTTATGTATTTTAAGCGA
Organism: Patescibacteria group bacterium; assembly: GCA_040756075.1. Taxonomy (GTDB): domain Bacteria; phylum Patescibacteriota; class JABMPQ01; order JABMPQ01; family JBFLZX01; genus JBFLZX01. The sequence goes on from JBFLZX010000051.1 coordinate 194, forward strand.
AATTTAGAAGAGACATTTTTAAAGTATCTTGAGGCGCCAGAGATTATTGCTATTGTTGGCCCTCGACAATCGGGCAAAACAACAATGATTCGCCATTTATTAAAAGACCGAGAAAATGCCGCTTTGGTTTCTTTTGACGACCAAATGATATTGAATATGTTCGAAAAAAATATTGAAGATTTTATTACTGCTTATGTCAAAGGGAATCAATATCTTTTTATTGATGAATTTCAATATGCTAAAAATGGAGGCAAAATTCTTAAATACATTTATGATACACAAAAAATAAAAATAATTATTTCTGGATCGTCAACAATTGATTTAACGGTTCAAGCAGTAAAATATTTAGTTGGAAGAATTTTAGTTTTCCCTTTATATCCTTTTGACTTTCAAGAATTTCTTTTGGTAAAAGATAAAAATTATCTAAAGTTATATAAAAAATATAAAGAAAAAATAAAGTCAGAAAAGGTAGACATCTCAATTCCTCAAGAGATCCATAAAAAATTTCTGCAGTATTATGAAGAATATTTATTATTCGGAGGTTACCCGAGGGTGATTATCGAAGAAAATTATGAAACAAAAAAAGAAATTCTGCGGAATATCTACAATACTTATTTTTTAAGAGAGGTAAAAGATATTTTAGGATTAATTGATGATTATAAATTAAATAATCTTATAAAAGGTTTAGCTTTACAAATTGGAAATCTTGTTCAATATGAAGAATTATCTAGATTATCAGAATTTTCTTTTCCTTCTTTAAAAAAATATTTAAATTTTTTAGAAAGAACGTATATTTGTCAATTTATAAAACCTTTTTACAAAAACAAACGAATAGAGATCGTAAAAAATCCAAAAGTCTATTTTTTTGATACGGGTTTAAGAAATGTGATTGTCAATGATTTTCGCAAATTAAATGAAAGACCGGATGGCGGCACTCTTTTAGAAAATGGCTTAGCAATGCATTTTATTAAAAGTGGGAGAAAAATTAATTTTTGGCGTGATAAAAAGAAAAATGAAATAGATTTTGTCATCCCGCTGGAAAATGGCAAAAGTATTGCAATTGAATCAAAAAGTTATTTAAAAGATGCGCTTTTGCCGAATATAAAAATCTTTAAAAAATTATATCCTGAAATAAAAGTAATTTTTAGCTACCAAGATCTTGATAAAAAAATAAAAAAGAAAAGAACTTGTCCAATTTATTTATTCTGATTTTTTGGCAAACCAAGTTATCCACAACTAATGGAAGTAGGATGAGAGAAGTGAGAAATGAGAAGTGGGATGTGAGAAGTGGAATATGGGATGTGGCAGAGACTGGAAGTTGAAAAAACCGTGGTTCTCAGATAATTCAAGTCTATTCTATCACCAAAAAAGCCCGCAATATAAGCTGTGGGCTTTTTAGAATTGTGAAATATTTGCAGACTTGAGATTGTTTGAAAACTTACTTTTGTTATTTTTTAGCTAGGAGATTCCTCGTCGTCCCTCGACAAGCTCGGGACTCCTCGGAATGACCGCTTTTAAACAGTCTATCTCGGGCAGTCTGCTACGCCGCTTTACTCTCCTCTTTCACTTTCTGCCAAATTGATTTTTCTATTTCATTCGCGGTTTTTTCATTATCACGCAAATATTGTTTCGACGCTTCCCGGCCTTGGCCTAATTTTTGATCAGCCAACAAATACCAAGCTCCGGATTTTTTCAAAATTCCATATTTTACGCCAGTGTCCAGCAAATCGCCAGAGCGCGAAATTCCTTCGTTATACATAATGTCAAATTCCGTGGTCTGAAACGGCGGAGCGACTTTGTTTTTTACTACTTTGACTTTAACCCGATTGCCAATAATTTTATCCCCCATTTTTATCTGGGCGGCGCGGCGTAAATCAATGCGCACCGAAGAATAAAATTTCAAAGCCTTGCCACCAGTTGTTTCTTCGGGATTGCCAAACATTATGCCGATTTTCATTCGGATTTGGTTTAGAAAAATTACACAAGTTTTTGAATGAGCAATTGCAGCAGTAAGTTTTCGCAATGCTTGAGACATTAATCTCGCCTGCAAACCCATATGAGAATCGCCCATATCACCTTCGATTTCCGCCCGCGGTGTTAGTGCCGCCACAGAATCAATAACAATGGCATCCACGGCATTTGAACGAACTAATGTTTCCACAATTTCCAAAGCCTGTTCGCCAGTTTCTGGCTGAGAAATCAAAAGATCATTAATTTTTACCCCAATTTTTTTAGCATAATCTGGATCTAAAGCATGCTCGGCATCAACAAAAGCCGCCAAACCTTTTGCTTTTTGAACATTGGCAATAATATGTAAAGCGAGAGTAGTTTTTCCTGAACTTTCCGGCCCAAAAATTTCAATCACTCGGCCTCTTGGCACTCCGCCAACTCCCAAGGCTAAATCTAGCGAAATCGAACCAGTAGAAACTGCCCCGACATCCATTGTTTTTACTTCGCCCAATTTCATAATCGCCCCCTGGCCAAATCTTTCTTTGATTTGATCAATTGCTGACTGCACAGCTTCGTATTTTGCATCTTGAATTTTGTTTTGTAAAATTTGTTTTGCCATAAAAGTTTATGTTAAAAAAATAATTTGAATAATTATATTGTATTATATTGGTTTAATAAAAACAAGAGGATAAAACTTAGTCTAAATTTTTAATTTTAGATTTTTAATTTTTAATCAATTTTTAAATTTAAAAATTTTAAAATTCATTTAAAATTTATAATTTGTTATTTAAAATTTCATTTGATACCCATGTCCTTCGTAAACCAGTGAAACTTCGGCTAGCTTCGCCTAAATTTATTTGCCGAAGTTCTACTACCGGGTAAACTCTCTATCTCTCACCACATCTCCTTCTGCTTCAAGCGCTCCTAAATCTTTGCCATTTAAAATAATGTAAGTAGCGCTAGCTTTGCCAGTTGACAAAGTTATTTTTTCTTTTGCCCGAAATACCTGGCGCGAATCTGCCAGCATTGTCCCAGCATAAGCTTCTTTATCGTCGGTTTTAACAGTAAGCCAAGTTGCCTCGCTTTTTATGGTAACAATCATTTCCAAACCTTCAAAAACTTTTTCTTGCTCTTTTGGCGAGGTTACTCTTTTTTTAGGCTTTTCAACAACGATTTTTCTTTCAATAACATTTTCCCGACCTAAACGATTTTGAGCTTTAATTTTAATAATATTTAAGCCCTTCTGCAGCCCAATTTTTTCGGAAAATCGGCCCTGCGGATCAATATAAATAAACTGATCATTGATTGATAAGGTCGCATCCGAATCTGTCTGGCCCACGATAGTAATAGTTTCCTCGGAAATTGTCCGGTCGCTTTGCGGCTCAAAAACTATAAGTCTTGGCGGACGAGAAAGACCAGAAAATTCATACCACAAATACCCAAATAAAGATAAGACAACAACAATAATAACTGCCAGTCGCAAAATCCGCGGAGTAATAACAAAATTTGTCGGAGGAGTTATTTTTTTATTCTTTTCTTTTTTCGTTTTTATTTGAGCTTCGATACTCACTTCCTTTTTATAAAGATTTAAAAGCGAAAAAAAATCAAGGCCAAAATAATCTGCTAAACTCTTTAAGTAGCCATGAATATAAACTTCCGCTGGCAATTTATGATATTGACCTTGCTCCAGCGCTTCTAAATAATCCTTTCTAATATTCAAAATACGGGCTAATTTTTCCAGGGAAATATCGTGCCGCTCGCGTATCTCTTTAAGTTTTTCCGCCAGGGTTTGAGCGCCAATGGATTTGGTGGTAAAACCATTTCGCATAAATAAAATCTCAATGTTCAAATCTCAATGATCATTCAAATTACAAATCTCGGTTTCCAAACTGTTTGTAATTTGAGATTTGAGATTTGATTGGACATTGGAATTTGGAAATTGAAAATTGGAAATTTTGGAATTTATTCTTCTACATTATCATTTTCCGCTGGCGGCGGCTGGGCATTAGAATTATTCTGCTGGCTTACCAGCACTTCCCTCGGCTTTGCGCCATCAGCCGGACCAACAATTCCTTTTTCCTGCATAATATCTAAAAGTCTCGCCGCCCGCGCATAGCCAATGGAAAGCCGGCGCTGCAAAAGAGAGGCAGAAGCTTTTTTTGCCTCGACAACAACTTTTTTTGCTTCTTCAAATAATTCATCATCAACCCCGCTGTCTTGGCCGCTTTTTGGAAAAATTGTTGCTGGCAGACTCTGGGTTTTTATTACTTCTTCTCTAAATTCCGGCGCCCCTAACTTTGTAAACCAGTTGCAGACTTTTTTTATCTCTTCTTCGCTAACATAAGGACCTTGAATTCTTTTTGGTTTGCCTAAATCTGAATGGATATACAACATATCGCCATTGCCTAAAAGTTTTTCCGCGCCAGAAATATCTAAAATTGTCCGGGAATCAACCATTGAAGCAACGGCAAAAGCAATTCTTCCGGTAATATTTGCCTTAATTAAACCGGTAATCACATCAACTGATGGACGTTGGGTGGCTAAAATTAAATGGATGCCGGTTGCCCGCGCCATCTGGGCTAACCTTACAATACAAGCCTCAACTTCCGCCGCCGCTTGAGCCATTAAATCTGCTAATTCATCAATAATTAAAGTAATAAAAGGCAAACGATTTTGACGAAACTTTTGATTATAAGAAAGAATATCACGAGAACCAGATTCGGCAAAAAGGCGAAAGCGACGATCCATTTCTGAAATTAACCAGCGCAAAGCATTAATAGTTTTTGGCACTTCGCAAATTACTGGCGTTAAAAGATGAGGAATTTTATTATAACTTGTCATTTCAACTTTTTTTGGGTCAACTAAAATTAACTTTAAATCAGAAGGTGAATTGCGATAAAGCAAAGTCAAAATCGTCGTATTGATAAAAATAGATTTTCCGCTGCCTGTGGCGCCGGAAATTAAAAGATGGGGCATTTTTTCTAAACTTGCTAAAACTGGCTTGCCGGCAACATTGCGACCCAAAATTATTGCCAGCGGCGATTTTGCTTTTTGATATTCTTCGCTTTCTAAAAGACCGTGCAGACGAACTAAAGAAGCTGCTTTATTCGGCATCTCAATACCGACAAGGGATCGGCCGGGAATCGGCGCTTCAATACGAATCGGATGAGCGGCTAAAGCCAAAGATAAATCATTTTGCAGCGAGGTTATCTTGCTTAATTTTACTCCTTCGGCTGGTTTTAAAGTATATTGAGTAACTGTTGGCCCAACATTTACTTCTCCCATTTCTACTTCAATGCCAAAATTATATAAAGTATGAGCAATAATTTTCACATTGGATTTAATATCGCCGCTTGTTGGCAAAGAAGTATGGCTTTCCAAAAGTGTTAAAGGAAAAGGCTGCCACAAAGATGCTGATGAGAACGGCGGCTTCTCGAGGATAATTTTTTCTTTCAAATCTTGCACCGGTTTAACCTTAAAATCAATCGTCTCAAGGGATTCTTTGGTTTTCTCTTTTTCTTGGTCTTTTATTTCTTCGTCGGTTATTCCCTTGTGTTTTTTAAAAAGCTCCTGGGCCCTGCCTTTTAAACTATCAGAAGTTGGCAAGCCTTTAATTTCTATTTTTTCTTCCGGAAAAGCACGGTGAGAAAAAGCCTGCCAAATTTTTAAAGAAATTTCTCTTATTTTTTTAAAAAAACTAACAAAGTCTGAGAATGATAAAGACCACATCAAAACTACGCCGGCGCAAAAAAAAGCAAAAGAAAAAATCAAAGTTGCCCAAAATCCCATCAGCGACAAAAACAAAGCAGTTGCACCATAACCTAAATATCCGCCGCCAACAGTTAACTTAGATGATTCTAAAACATTGCCGGAAACAAAAAGCAAATGGCATAAAGAAGAAAAACCTAAAATAAAAAAGGCCGCACCGATTAAGTTCGCTTTTCTGATCTCAAAATCTTTCTCTTTTTCTTCTTTAATAAAAGCAAAGGCAAAACCTGCCAAAAGAAAAGGAATTAAATAAGCGGCCTTGCCAAAACTAAACAAAAGACCGTTTTTTAAAATACCGCCAAGTCTGCCAGCAATACCAATTAAAGAAAGAAAAAAAATCACACTCAAAACAAACAACGCAATAATAATAATCCCGCGCGTCTGTTTTTCGTTTAATTTTGGTGAAAAAGAAAGGCTAAACTGATTCCTGCGCCTGATGCGGTATTTTGGATATCTGTATTTATGACGAGACATAGTAAAAATATCAAATCTTAAATCTCAAATGTCAAAACTATTGAAGGCGCAAAATTTGCACAATGTCGCAAATTTTGCGCCAATTTCATATTATTATGATACCAAATTCCCAAAATAAAGTCAAAAAACTTGACATCTGGTTAATATTGAGATAAAATATACAGTTGTTGTGCCTTGGAAATCTCTTTCTCTCGTGGCTTTGAATTACGAAATTGTTTTTTGTCATTTTTTTAGACTAAATCAAACACAGCACACTTAAGTGAGTTTTTTGTTTTTTAGCAAATTGCCATGCGATTGAAACGTCTTTTGAGATTTTTTTGTTTTTGTTTTTTTGTTGTTTATTATCTTAGAACAAACGAGGTAAGAGCGTGAATGTAGTTAGCTAGATATCCATTAACTGATCTTGGCAAGCTGGTGATTAGACCATGGAACATTTTTAGAGAACGAAAGTCAAATTCAATTTGAAATCTTCCTTTGTAAAGATCTTCTTGCCATTTGGTCATTAGCTTTTTCATGGTTTTGTATGGTCGGATAAGAAGCCAACGTTTGTTTTCGATGTTCATATCCTTTTCTAATTCTTTTGACACATACCCTGCGTCAAGGACAATAATACCCAAGATGTTTTTATTAATTCGTTTGCAGATGTCCCGATCATTAGCAGATGGATGGGTAAAGAGGATTGCCAAAAGTCGGCCCTCGGCATCCCTGGTTATTGTCAGTTTTAAGCCAAAATACCAACCCTTTGAACTTTTGCCTAATTCTGCTAATGAGGCCATGGTTTTGTGAGAATCAGCATTCTTTTTAAGGCAAACAGGGATATCAGTGGAATCAGTGTATTTCACAAGATGTTGATGTTTTTTCCCTATAGAAATCACATTCTGAAATTACGCCATAGGAGATATAAATTGGCTAATATTAGCAATATCTTAGTGCCATTTTGGAATGTGATGTCCATAAGCGCATAATTAAAAACAGGAGTTTTGCGCAGTATATCGCAGCGGCATTAATAGACAGGACAAGAGTTTTGTAAGAACATTTAAGCCAATCTTTAAAATCCTCATACGCTGATTTCTTTGTTGCTCGAGTGCTTTGATGTTGGTATAATGAGAGAGTGATTGCATTGATTGGAGATATTTTTCTTGGTCGACCAGTAAAGGACGTCTTCTTTACCAAATGAAAATAATGACAAAGTCGCATGACAACTGCTTTTAGTTTTTCAAAAGGCAATATTTTCATATCAGTAATTAACAAGCAGTTTTTAAAAGACACCTTCTATGGTGTCTTTTAAAGTATATCATATTTTAATAAGTTTGGGGAGTTTCGTAATTCACAGCTGATTGTCGCTTTTGACCCTCGGGTCCGGAGTTGCTTTTGAAGCTCGTCAAACACTCTTATTCGCCGCATTTACCCCTCGGCTGTTTTTTTACAAAATTCCAGATTTGAGATTTAAAATTTAATTTTTAAGATTTACTTCCTAAACCCTGTCCCCGCAGGAATCAATTTGCCAATAATTACATTTTCTTTTAAGCCCCGAAGTTCATCAACCTTGCCTGTGACTGCGGCGTCAATTAAAACCCGCGCGGTTTCCTGAAAGGAGG
>JBFLZX010000052.1:0-7273 GCA_040756075.1 Patescibacteria group bacterium
TTTTATAAATGCCCTCCCTGGCCACTTAGCATCTGATTAGGTTCCTAAAATAAAAAATATGGATGTCTTCCTCTTAGGGCCACGGCCCTAAGACGCGTCAGACTTCCGAGGCAGTATGATTGTAGAGCCAATAACAGAGCGCTAAGCGTATTATGCCCTGGAGAGCTATTTATAGTTTAACACAAAATATATTTATCAGCAAATTTTTACTCTAAGTTAAAAAAGCCACGTTTTTTATAATAGTATTGGCTTATTTTAGATTAATGATGATATAATTGAACTATAATTTTGTTCAATAAATCTGTGGATAAGTAAGGTGAAATTGGGGATAAAAAAGAATAACATGCATAAAAATCGCCAAAAGTCTCCAAAAAATCGGAGAATAAACGCTTTTATTATTTTCATTTTTATTTTTGTCGCTTTAATTGTTTTGCGCCTTTTTGATTTGCAGATTTTAAAATATAAATATTATCAAGCGTTAGCCTCGGGTCAGCATCAAATTTTTGAAGAAATTACGCCTTCACGAGGAGAAATTTATATTAAAGACAGATTTTCAAAAGAACTTTATCCTTTAGCTTTAAATAAAAAACTAAATTTGATTTTTGCCGTGCCAAATCAAATCGAAGACAAAAAGGAATTTGTCCAAAAACTTGCTCCTTTATTAGAAATAAAAGAAAAAGAGCTGGAAAAAAAATTATCATCGGGGTCAAGTCTTTATGCGCCGTTGAAACATAAAGTTTCTGATGAGATAGCAGAAAAAATAAAGGCCTTAAATTTGAAAGGGATATATTTTCAAAAAGAATCTTGGCGGTTTTATCCGGATAAAGAATTTGCTGCTCAAGTGTTAGGATTTGTCGGTTTTGAAAATGATAAGCAAAAGGGATTTTATGGAATCGAAGGTTATTACGACGGCATTTTGCGAGGCAAAGAAGGGCATTTTTTTGGTGAAAAGGACGCTTTAGGCAAACTTACTTTAATTGGTTCAAAATTTATGGAAAAAGCAGAAGACGGAGCAAGTGTAGTCCTAACCTTAGATCGTCTTTTGCAGTTTCAGGCGGAAAAAGCAATTGCCGAGGGCGCCCAAAGGTATGGGGCAGATCGCGGTTGCGCGGTAGTTATCGATCCAAAAACCGGTGAAATTTTAGCGATGGCAATATATCCGACCTTTGATCCAAATAAATATTATGAAGTTAAAAATATGGAAGTATTTCGCAATTCTATTATTTATGATTTATACGAACCTGGTTCAGTAATAAAGCCTTTGGTTATGGCTGTGGCTTTGGATTTAGGATTAGTTTCGCCGCAGACAAAAGTTTTAGACCGCGGAGAAATAAAAGTGGACAAATTTGCCATTCGTAATTTTGACGGCAAGGCAAATGGCGAAGTTACAATGACAAAAGTTTTAGAGCAGTCGATTAATGTTGGAATGGTGCAGGTTGGACAAATGGTTGGCAAGAAAAGGCTTTACGAATATTTTGATAAATTTGGATTTTTAAATTTGTCAGGAGTTGATTTAGATTCTGAGATGCCTTCGCGAATAAAATCTTATGATTTATGGGCAAATTCAGATTTAGCCACTGCTTCTTTTGGTCAGGGTTTTAGTATTAATGCCCTGCAGCTCGCTTCTGCTTATACGGCAATTGCAAATTCTGGAAAACTTATTATGCCGCATATTGTTGAAAAAATTGTTTATCCTTCTGGCCGTGAAGAAATAGTTCGACCACAAGAGTCGCAGCAAATAATTTCATCTTCTACCGCTTCTACTTTATCAGCAATGTTGACTTCAGTGGTTGAAAACGGCCAGGCAGCATTAGCCAAAGTTCCAGGTTACCAAATTGCTGGCAAAGGAGGAACAGCCCAAGTTCCAAAGCCCGATAGTATAGGTTACGATCCTTCAAAACGTATTACTTCATTTGTTGGTTTTGGACCAGTTGAGGACCCAAAATTTGTTATATTAGTGAAACTTGATAATCCTAAAGGGAATGTTTTTGGCGTGGAAACAGCAGGTCCGGTTTTTGCTAAATTAGCCCAGGATTTATTGCAGTATTATCAAGTGCCGCCAAGTGAGTGAGTTGTGTAACGTGTAGCGTATAACGTATAACGCAAGGATATGAAAAATTTAAATAACTTTCACGATGAATTAAAGAGATTATTAGACAATTTTGTATTTGAAATATATGAAGTAACAAAAAAATTTCCAAGAGAAGAATTATATGGACTAACATCACAATTAAGAAGGGCAGCTTTATCTATCATTCTAAATTATATTGAAGGATATGCACGGCAGCGCAAAGCTGTTTTAAAAAATTTTTTAGAAATTTGTTATGGCTCGTTAAAAGAAACTAAATATCTATTATATTTTAGTTATCGTCAGAAATATTTAGAAGAAAAAAATTATATAGAATTATTAAATAAAGCAGATAGAATAGGAAAAATGCTATGGGGTACAATTAAAAATTTATAACTAAATAACGTTATACGTTTCACGTTATATGTTACACAAAACATGAAGCTATTTTTACAAAAACTACTTAAAATAATTGCCAAGGGCATATTAAAACGCTACAAGCCGAAAATCATCGGCATCACCGGCAGTGTTGGAAAAACTGGGACAAAGGAGGCAGTGGCGCTTTTGCTTTCAAAAAAATTTAAAACTCGCAAAACAATCGGCAACTATAACAATGAGATCGGCGTGCCCTTGACGATTATTGGCGAGAAAAGTGCGGGAAAAAATATTTTTGGCTGGATGAAAATTTTATTAAAAGGCTTGTATCTTGCAATTTTTAAAAATGATTATCCTGAAATTTTGATTTTAGAAATGGGAATTGACCGACCAGGGGATATGGATTATTTAGTGGATTTGGCCAAGCCGGATATTGCTATTATCAGTGCGATTTCCGAAATTCCAGTTCATTTAGAATTTTTTAAAAACGCGCAGGAGCTGGCAAAAGAAAAAGGTAAAATTGTTAGATGTTTAACAAAAAATAATTTTGCAATTTTAAATTATGATGATCGTTATGTAAAAAAATTAAAATCGCAAACAAAGGCCCAGGTTTTAACTTTTGGCGTCAGTGAAAAAGCGGATTTTTGGGCAGATAATTTAACTCTTGATTCAAAAGAATTATTTTATGACAAGGGTTCTTCGGGAATTAGTTTTAAATTGCATTCCGGCGAGCGAGAGATGCCTTTTCGCCTGCCTTATATTTTTGGTTTTCCGCAGGTTTACGCAGTTTTAGCTGCTTGCGCCGTGGGTACAATTTTTAAAATGAATTTAGTTGAAATTGCCCAGCGTCTGCAAGATGTTAAACCGCCAAAAGGCAGAATGACTTTAATTGCGGGGATAAAACATACAAATATTATTGACGATTCTTATAATGCCTCGCCTGCTTCAACCCTGGCCGCCTTAAAAGTTTTAGGTTCGCTGTGGCCGCGAGGTAAAAAAATTGCAATTTTAGGTGATATGCTAGAGCTTGGCGCGATGGCAGAACAAGGTCATCGCGCCGTTGGCAGGGAGGCGGCAAAAGTTTGTCAGTATTTGGTGACAGTAGGTTTTGCGGCAAAGTTTATTGCTGACGAAGCAAAAAAGTCAGGAATGTCAAAAGATAAAATTTTTGAATTCGAAGAAGGGAAAGCAGTTGAAGCGGCAAAATTTGTTCAAAATAAAATTTTAAAAAAAGGAGATTTGGTTTTAATTAAAGGCTCGCAGGGAATGCGGCTTGAGCGGGCGGTGCGAGAGCTGATGGCGGAACCGTTGAAAGCCAAAGAGTTACTTGTCAGACAAAGCAGAGAATGGACATAGTGGTAGAATCAAGAATTATGAATTATGAATTATGAATTAAGAATTTATAAATTTATATTTATGGAGGACAAACAAAAAATCAAAAGTTTTACAGATTTGAATGCCTGGAAAGAAGGTCATAAATTAGTATTAATGGTTTATGATGTTACCAAATCATTTCCAAAAGAGGAACAATTTGGGTTATCAATACAATTACGGAGGGCGGTTATTTCGTTTACTTCAAATATAGCTGAAGGATTTAGTAGAAATTCTTATAAAGAAAAATTGCAGTTTTACTCTATGGCTTTAGGTTTTTTAACAGGTGCAAAGTCAGTTGCTAGTTGCAAAAGATATAGGCTACATAAATAATAAAGAAAAATTTGATAAGATTACTAGGCAGTCCGTACTGGTTAGCAAACTTATCAATGGATTGATTAAAGCATCAAAGACCATAATTCATGATTCGTAATTCATAATTCAAAATATCGTTCTTTTAAATTAAATATCAAACAGAGTGTCAAGCTTTAGCTTGACCTTGATTAGGAAAATTAAAGGCAGGAAAATCAAAGGCTCGAAAAGAATTTAAAAGAAAGGCAAAAATACAATATTACAAATTTGCGCGATCGCGCAAATTTGTATATATGATTTTTTTGGGTTTTGTCTTTAGATTTTTTCGTGCATCCACGGAGAAAATCATGACGCGAGTTCGCAAATATAATTGACACTTTCTGGTTAAAACTATTTGTTAATTTTTTGTTAATTTGCTGTATTAATTTTTTCATTTCATTTATTTGACAAACAGATATTTTGCTGGTATTATAGATTATCGGCTGGGATTGAGGCGAAAAGCCTTTTATCTCGGTCCGGAACTGAACTTTTTTTTGGAGAAAGGAGGTAGAGATGAAAAAAAGTGAAAAGTATTTGGGTTTTGATTGGGATGATAAAAAGAAGAGAAAAAGTTTTTTATGGGAAGTAGGATGGCAGTGGGGTCTTATTCTCTGTATGTTTGTTTTTCTGATAATTTATACTAGCTGCGGCGGAGGTGAAAAAAGTGGTGTTGATAATTCAATAGGCTATGATGCACAAGATCAAGATGTTCAAAATGGCAATGATATTTCTATTGATCGTGGAAATGATGTCAATGTAGATGTTGACAGCGGAAATAATAATAAAGATTTTACTGGCGTTGACAGCTTAGATTTTGGAAAAGAAGATAAAATGTTGCCGGATATTTTTGACGCATTTGATATTGCAGATATTGTTGCCGATATTTTTTGTGTTCCTTCTGGTTCTGAAATTTGTGATGGCAAAGATAATGACTGTGATGGCGAAACCGATGAGGAATGGGGCGCCCCTCCAAAAGGTTTTGTTTGTAAAAATCTTGGTGTCTGTCAAGGAATTGTGCCGGTTTGCAAAGCCGGCCAGTGGACCTGTATTTATTCTAATGAATATGAGTTAGAAGAAAAAACTTGCGACAATAAAGATAATGACTGCGATGGCGAGATAGACGAGGAAATTGAAAATTGCTGCCAGCCGGGCGAAAAAAAGTTATGTGGAACTGATGTTGGAGAATGTGGATTTGGAGAAAAAACTTGTGATGAAAATGGAAAGTGGGGAGAGTGTCTTGGCGGAGTAAAGCCTTCGCCAGAAGTTTGCGATGAGAAAGATAATGATTGCGATGGTAAAATTGATAATAATGCCCAAGGTTGCGCAGTTTATTATGCTGACAAAGACGCTGATGGTTTTGGAGTGCTTGATGATTTTCTTTGTCTTTGCCAATCTGCACCGCCTTATGTTATTGAAAAAGTAACCCAAGAAGATTGCAATGATAATAATGGTTTATTTTATCCCGGAGCTCAACCATATTGCAAAAATGGCTGCAGCGATGGAATTTTCGATGAAGGTGAAGAATGTGATGATGGAAATTTAATTGCTGATGATGGCTGTGATATGTGCGCGTCATTTTTGTATTATCCGATGGTTACATACTCATTTCCGACAAAAGAGTTGCCGCCGGCTAAGCCTAGCGGGCCATATGGTCTTGACGGTGGGCCAAAGAATATTAGACTTATTAATTATCAGGATGGAGAAGCACGGTACGCTTTGGTTTGGCGAAAACAAGTTGAAGGTGAATATACTATTTCTTTGCCTCTATTTATTCCTACTTTTTTTCTGGTGTCTTTAGATGAAAATTTAAAGCCATTACCGGGAAAGTTAGGAGTAAAATTTCAATTTCAAGGAAGCGAAGAAACAAATAGATGCAGATCTTTTGATGTTAAATTTATTGATGGGAAAATATATATTGCTTGGAGAAAGGAAATTTGCAAACCGAATTTAGGTTGCGAGAATAGTGTAGTAATTGATGTATTTGACGAGAATAAAAAGCAGATAGGGAAATACCTTGTCAATATTAACAATCCTTTCTCTGGATTCGGATTAGGATCAATTGAAATTTTTCCATTAGCAAATAGTCAATTATTAGTAAGATGGGAGTGGGATGCTGATGGTCCTCCTTCGGTTATTTGGGAGCAGGAAGCAGTAATTATTAATTTGACAAATGGCAAGGTGATTAAAGAATTTTCTCTTGCAAAAATTTTAGAGGCAATTGGTTTTTATCCTCTTCATCTTCTTGTATTACCCAGTTTTGATGGAAAAAATATCATTCATCTTTGGGATGAAGGAGATATGGATGATGAAGAAAAAGCGCAATGGCATGCCCTGTGGTATGACGTTGAAAATCAAAGCGAGATTTCGAATGTTGTATTTAAAGGGATGGACGGAGTTGACCATGGTATGTTTTTGCCGGGATATAATACGAAATTTACCCGTCAAGGAAATTATTTAGTTCAATTATTACAGGATAAGGAAACAAACGATATTTTTGCTGAAATTTACGATCAAAATGCGGCGGTTGTTAAACCAAAAACGAAAATTCTATTGGCAGAAGAAAATGATTTCCCGTCAATGTTATGCATATTTATCGCTCCTCTAACACACCCGGAAAATAAATTATTAATCGGCTGGATATCTGATGAAACTAATACATTTTATGTTCAGAGATTCAATTTTGCAACAGGGGCAGCTAAGAAATTTTCTTTTCCTCTTGTCGGGGAAGCAGGAAAAGTTGTAGCGAGAGCTTTGGTAATTTTAGATGAAAATACCGCAGTTTTACAGCAATATCCAGTAGATTCATATGAAGTAAGTTTTACAATGTTTAAATTTTAGAATTTTTATAAATTTTTCCTAGTTCAATTTCGACTAGGATTTTTTTTAATTTTGTGATATAATATAATCAAGAGAACATTAAAACACAAGAACATAAAAACAATTTGATTGATTTTTAGATAACCCCTCCATCCCTCCCCTTATGAGGCTGTCTAAGAATGCCAAAATTTACCTTTCGAGCGGAGTCGAGAAAATAAATTTTGGCTTAAATGGGCTATTTCTCGACTCGCTTCACTCGCTCGAAAAGTAAAAAATCGAGTTTTTAGACAG
>JBFLZX010000053.1:0-7142 GCA_040756075.1 Patescibacteria group bacterium
TCAATTGACACCGAAGGTGTCATCCCGAGGAGCGGAGCGACGAGGGATCTCTCAATTGACACCGAAGGTGTCATCCCGAGGAGCGGAGCGACGAGGGATCTCTCAACTTGTTTGAGAACTTGTTTGAAAATAATTCTCACATTCGTGAGAGATCCCTCAGGCTTCGCCTTCGGGATGACATTTAATCATTTGACATTTATTTGGTATTTGAATTTTAGATTTTGGATTTTAATTACATGCTTCAATCAGAAAAAATCTATAAAATTATAAAAATCGCCTTGGCAATTTTAATTGCCTTTTTTGCCCTTTGGCTTTTTAATAAAAACTTTGACCCTTTTGGCCATCTTGTAATTTCATATAATTTTAACCGTGAAAAAACGCCGCTTTTGAAATTTAAAGGGCTATCTGAATCAGAAAAAACTTTTTCTGAAAAAAAATGGTATCGTGTTGTTACAGCCTCGCCGGCCGAAATCAAAATCTATCTTCCCCGGCCATATAAAAAAGCAAAAATTATTTTAGAATATCAAAATGAAAGCTATCCTCTTGTTTATCTCGCCGCATTGCAAAAAACAAAAGAATTCTATGGGGAAAAAATTGAGGTTTTAGAAAATAAGATTTTAGATGAAACACCTTGGAATCGTCTGGAGTCCCAGCGAGAGCTGGGTTCGCCTTCCTCTCGGAAGGAATCCAGTCTAGAGTCTAAGAAGTCTAAAAATCTGGTTTTATTGCAAAAAGGAGAAGATAAATGTGAAAAAGAACTAAATATTTCGAATTTTAACTTGTTGTCATCTGAATACGACCGTTATAAATTGACAACAACAAAATTTTCTAAAAAAGAGTTAACTTATGAAGAATGTCTTTATAAATATGCCCAAGATAAAAATCCAGATGAACTTCTCGCAACTGGCAATCAGGAAAAAAAGCCTTGGATGGAATATCAATTTGAAAATGTCGATGATTTTTTAAAAAATGCTTCGCAAGTTATCAAAAAAGAAAGAGTCGCTAGTTTTAATTATAATCTAATTCCCTACTCGAAAATTAAAGATTACAATAACACCCTTACGGGTGTCACTCCTGTAAAAACTTTTGAAAAAACTATCCGCGGCGAACATCAACTTCTAACCTATATTAAAGACGAGCCTCTTGATTTTACTTTTTATTTCCAAGATCTAAATCGTAAAAAAGGTCCAGATCATTTCCATATTTTCTTAAAACAAGGCAATAAGGTCTTGGCACGCTATATCAGCCGTGATGACGGCAACACTTCAAAAAATTATAAAAAATCAGAAGAACGGAAACTCGAAATAAAAACACCTGGTCTTCCAGAAGGTTATTATCAATTGGTACTGGATATAAAAAGCGATTTAATTGTCAACAAAATTGAAACAAAACAAAAATATTTCGCTTTTGAAAATAGCTTAAATTTATTTGACGCTAAACAAAGTTTTGAGTTTTATACTAATGCTAAAAATATTAGTTTTTCGCCTCTTCATCGCCAAGGTTTAGATCAAGAAATTAAAATGACCCCGATTTATCAGGGTCATCCTGAAGAAGCACAAGCGACTGAAGAATCCCCTAAAACATCAAGGGAATCCTTCGCCCCGATTGACACCGGGGCTCAGGATGACACTGCTGCCTCGCCTCAAACTCTTAAAATTAAGAAACTTCAACTATATCAGACAAATCTTTCCGGCTTAAATAAAATCAGTATCCAAAAAAATGATCTTTTAATAAATTTTGACGGCCTTGCAACAATGAATTTAGAAACTCTGGAAAAATTAAATTTTTCAAATCTCAAATCTTTAACTCAAGCTTCAGTCTTAAACAACCCAGAAAGCGTTGATTATATTTTAACCACTAGCTATGATCCGCCAAAACAAATTTCGGAAGACTGGAAACGGCAAGAAGTGGAATTTGACTTAACCCAGCTTGGTTTAACTTCTTTAAAACCGAAACTAAACCTGCTCTTGCAGATTCCTGGTTTTGACCGCGATCGCGGGGATATCAAATTGCGAAAAATAAAAATCGTTTTAGAAAAAGATCCTTGGAGTTTTAATTATTTGAAAAATGTGATAAAAACAAGGCTGAAAGAAAATGAATATTAATTGTGAATATTATTTTTGATATTTGTGGTATAATATAATTAGAATTAGTCTAAAAATAAATTTCATTCTAAATCTATGCCTGAAAAGAAACAATTAACTCTTGATAATTTAGCCGCGATGGTAGCGCGAGGATTTGAAGAAACCGCAACAAAAACAGATTTGAAAAAATTAGAAGAAAAAATAGAAGGAAGAATGGACGGCTTAGAAAAAAGAATGGGCAATCTTGAGAATAAAGTTGACGCTCTGCCGGATAAAGATTTCGTTATTGACAACATGGGTTCTCTTAAAGACAGTTTTGTCCTTATTGTCCGAAAAGAAGACGAAAAGCTTAACAAACTCGTAGAAATTCTAAAAACAAAAAATGTCTTGACTGACAACGATTTAAAATCATTATCTGAATTTCGCGTTTTCCCAAATTTAGCTGAACTTAAATCTTCGTAATCCTTAAAAATTAACATCAAAACTATGTTAAAGAAAACTACTCTTGTTATCCCAATTTTTATTTTGGGATTTTTTGTGTTGAGCGGAATCGCAGAAGCAGAAAGCGTCAAACCAACATCAACCATCAAAGGCGATTATATGCCTGGAGAAATAATTATTGGTTTTAATCAAGAAAAAATAAATTTAAAAGCTGGCGCTGAAGGAGAAGCAGCTGCTAAAATTGCTAAACAATATGGTTTGGCAGAACTAAAAGGCCTTGATCAAATCAATGCTAAACTTTACAAAATTAAGAATAATAAAAGCGTTGAAGAAATGGTTTTACAAATGAAAAAAAATCCAGCTGTCCGCTATGCTGAACCAAATTATATTTGGCACGCGGCGGATTTGCCCAATGACCCTTATATTGGCAATGAATACGCAATTCATAATACAGGACAAACAGTTGATGGCGTGGCCGGCACAGCAGACGCGGATATGGATGTAATAGAAGCTTGGGATACGCATACTGGCGATGGCAGTGTAATTGTGGCAGTAATTGACACGGGCGTAGCTTTGAATCATCTGGATTTGGCAAGCCGCATTGTCGCTGGCTATGATTTTGTTGATAATGACAATTATGCTTTTGACGGCAATGGCCATGGCACGCACGTGGCAGGAACGATTGGCGCAATTGGCGACAATGGAGTGGGCGTAGCTGGCGTTAATCAAAATGTAAAAATTATGCCAATTCGGGTTTTAAATACTGCTGGTTCAGGCACAACTGCCAATATTGCTTCGGGTTTTACTTGGGCGGCAGATCATGGCGCACAGATTATGAACGCCAGCATTCAAGGAACAAATTATTCAAATGCAGTTTATGACGCAATTAAAGCGGCGAATGACAAAGGAACTCTTTTAATTGCCGCAGCTGGAAATCAAGGACGAAATAACGAAATAACGCATAATTATCCTTCAGATTACGATTTGCCTGGAATTATTGGCGTGGCTTCAACTGATAATAAGGATGCTCTATCTTCTTTTTCAAATTATGGTTCGACTTCTATTGATGTAGGCGCGCCGGGATCAAATATTTACAGCACTTATCCTTATCGACAATTTGAGGAAGATTTTGAATCAGCGCCTTATGGATTTACGCAATCTGGAGCCTATGGCAATGCTTGGGGAGTTTATAATTTAACTTCGCCAATAACCGGGCAAACAAGCAATGAAGTTTATACTGATGCGAACGGCCCTTCTGCTTACACTTCACGACAAAACGCATTAGAATATTTAACCTCTTCAACAATTAATTTATCTGGACAATTGCAAGCAACCCTAGAATTCAATTACGAGGGCGTAATAAATGAGCCAAGCGGCGGAACTTGCAATGATTGGTTCGGAGTGCAGGCTTACAATGGTTCAAGCTGGAATTTGGTCTGGGCAACTTGCGGAGCAACTGATGAAAGCGGCTACAGTTACGGCAGTTCGACCTTAGATTTAAGTCCATACATCGGATCAGGGACCAACTTTCAATTTCGTTTTGTTTGGACTACTTCCACTTCTTGGCTAGGCTATATGTTGGAATATATGACCATTGATGATATTCAATTATATGTTGGCAGCTCTTCGGGCGAAAATTATAAATATTTAGACGGCACATCAATGGCCACACCGAATGTAGCGGGAGTGGCATCATTGCTAAAAAGCTATAAACCGACCGCAACAATTGCTGAAATCAAAGAAACGATTTTAAACACCGGCGACAGAATAGATTCTTTAGGAGGGAAAACAGTCTCTGGAAGAAGAGTAAATGCGGCAAACGCAATTGAAAGTTTAAAAAGCGAAGCAACGATACGAAACGCTCCGACAAATTTTATCGCCGCCAGCGGGAACAAGAAAATAAAATTAAAATGGGAAAATCCTGACTCATGGGATTTTGCCGGAGTAAAAATTTTACGAAAAACGAAAGGTTATCCAAAAAATTCAAGTGATGGCAGATTAATTTATAATGGAAAAGGCACCTCAACAACTGATAAAAATCTTAAAAATGGAAAAAAATATTATTATTCTGCCTTTGCTTATGATTCATCAGGAGCTTATTCTGAAGCAGCTAAAAAAGCAGCGGTGCCAAATAAAGTTTTTTTAATTGAAACTAATACTAATGCAACAGCCGGCGATCTTGACGGCAATGGTTCGCAAGAAATTGTTTTAGGCACAAAATCCGGCACGCCAAAAATTACTATCATTGACCGGCGCGGGAAAGAAAAATTCAAAAAAGGCGGGTTTTATCCCTTTGGGAAATTTTACAAATGCGGGGTAAATGTTGCAACTGGCGATATAAATGGCGATGGCAAAGATGAAATTATTGCTGGTTTAGGATATGGCTGTCCTTCAAAAATAAAGATTTTTAACAAAAAAGGCAAAGCAATTTTGAAAAAATCTAAAATTAAACCTTATAGCGGTAAAAACGGCGTGAAAGTTGCATCAGGCGACCTTGATGGCAATAATTATGACGAAGTTATAACTGCGCCAGATCAAAACACAGCAGCAAAAATTTATATTTATGGTTATAATTCTGACAAAAAAATAAAAAAAGTTCTTAACACTAAAGGATTTACCGCTTTTTCATCTAAAACTGGGGTTGACATTTTCGCGGCGGATTTAAATTTTGACAAAAAAGCAGAAATTATTGTTGTCCCGCAAAAAGATGCCGCGGCCTATGTTAAAATATTTAAACACACCGGCAAAAAAGCCTTTAAAAAAGCTGGGTTTTATCCATTTGGCAAGAATTATAAATCAGAAGTAAATTTAGCAATTGGCGATATTAACTCTGATGCTTACAATGAAATTTTAGCGGCAAAATCCGGCACAACCAAAGCGAATATCTATAGTTATAAAGGCAAAAAAACTTCACCGGCAAAAATCGGAAGTCGCGATATTAGCAAAAATAAAAATTTTGTTGTGGTAAGAAGTAAGTAATATAAAAAGCCGACGGTCAGAATCGAACTGACGACCCACGCTTTACGAAAGCGCTGCTCTACCAACTGAGCTACGTCGGCAATATTATTTTTAGTATATCAAAAATAATTCAAACAAACAACAATCCGCCTTCGCTCCAATATTATCATTTTCATTTCAAAATTTTTCAATTTATGATACCGCCTGCGGCTTTTCTTTATGAACTACCTCGCTAGCTTACTGCGAGGTATTCAGCTGTCATTTCGATCCCCCACCATGTATTACAACCATTGAAATAATCTTTCTAAGATTTAAAAGAAGCGAGAAATAGTCAGTCAATATTTGTTGAAAAAATGGTGGGGGAGAGAAATCTCACAGCTTATGAGATTCCTCGACTCCCCTTCGACTCACTTTGTTCGCTCAGGGTCGCTCGGAATGACGACGAAAGACAAGCTTCGGGGAATTAATTCAATTAAAATTTAAATTCTTACTATCGCTTTGGCGGATTGATATTTGTAATGAAAATTTCTACGCTGTTGGCTTGAAATTTTCGACAAATATCAAAAAAAGGACCCGCAATTGGGTCAAATAAATTTAAACAGCTTCGTTAGACAAAATCCCTAAAATATTTTTGGAAACAACATGACATTTGTCCATTGAATGCTCTAATGTTCCTAAAATATCCTGCCAAAAAATGATTAAAAGTGGATTTTGTGTTTCTGCTAATTTTTCCAAAGAATGACGATAAACACTGTCCGCCTCTTCCTCTAGTTGATGAATGTTTTGACAGTATTCCCGAATTTTCGCGGCTTGGCGCAAATCATGCAATAAAATAAAGATTTTTTTTAATTCTTCCATTGCCTCGGATAAAAGATTCAAAAACTGCTTTAAATACTCAGAAAAAACTGGATCATAAGAAACTTTATAAATGACAATTCGGTTTGCCGCCTTTTCTAAATGATCCATAACATCATCGATTAAACCTGCCAAACCGGAAATATCTCCCCTTTCAAATGGCGTAATAAAAGTATCGTCAAGAATAATATTAATCCTTCTGGTAACGCTGTCACATCTTTTTTCGCAATCTTTTATTCTGGCAGCCAGCATTCTCCATTGTTCTTGATTTCTATTGAATCCTAAAAATAAATTAATTGCTTCTTTGATTATATTCACTTGTTCCAAATAACCATTTAGCATTTTTTGCGATTGCGGCAACGGTACTACTTTTTTTCTAAGTCTTCCAAATAATCCCGCAAACCAGTCTTTAAATTTATTCTTTGCCATCTTGTCTTCCTCCTGGCTATAAAAGAGCCTGTTTAGTATCTTATTTTAAAAAATTAAAAAAAATTTGTCAATGAAAAATACGGCGCAAACCGCATTTTTTATCAGCGATAATTCAGTATTTCATTCTTTACTCAACCTGCCCGCTTTCTTTATTCCACTCAAAATCTTTTAAATAAATCCCGCACTTTTCATCCCGATCTACCCCGATGGATCAGGGTGAATCGGGACGAAAGGCTTTAATTTTTTATCCCCAAAGCAAGAGAGGCTGTCTAAAAACTACTGATTGGAGTGACAAATTGAATGAAGTGAAATTTGTTTTGGCTAATATATAACGAAATTCGCTTCACTCATTTCGTCAATCCATCTAAAAGTTAA
>JBFLZX010000054.1:0-7107 GCA_040756075.1 Patescibacteria group bacterium
CTGTCTAAGAATTTAACTTTTAGATGGATTGACGAAATGAGTGAAGCGAATTTCGTTATATATTAGCCAAAACAAATTTCACTTCATTCAATTTGTCACTCCAATCAGTAGTTTTTAGACAGCCTCGACAGTCGCAAGAGGGTTTTGGTAGTTGGTTATTCCAACAGTCATCGTCTAGAAAAAGGCGAAGTAGAACAGGCACTTTACGGCCAAAGGTTGAAGGTCTACGACGGCTGTCGTTCCTCAGGAATGGATATTATTAACTTGTTGCGCAATGCCATTGACGCTTACATTGACTTGCGTCATTACTGGTCAACCAAAGACGAGCAGGGCAAAGAAAAAGAAGCAATGCTTCAGATTTATGACATTGCAGGTGTTATTCCTATTGCCGAAGGATGCGGGATGAGAGTGACTGACGCTGAAGGCAAATCCTGGCGGGAATATAATCTGGAAGATACTATTCCTCTAGTTATTGCCAGGCCTGATATTCACCAGTTAATTCTAAATGCCATTAAACCCTTTGTGGAGAAATGGAAGGAGGCAAAAACATGAAATACATTGCAAGATTTGTCTTTTATCATTACGACGAATTTGATACTACCCTTGCTAATATCTATGATATTTTAATTGAAGCCGATCAACCTTCCGAAGCTCTCAAAATCGGTAGAAAGATTGTATCGGAACAAACTGAGATTTACTCTTCGCCCGGCAATACTGATTTTGTCAGCTTGACAGATGAAAATGGGGTGATATCTGTTTTATCGAACGGCCAGCTAGTTATTCTTCCAAAAGAAGATTACGACAAACTGCCAAGATCATTTTGCAATACTGGAGAAACTTTTTTTATTGTTGAACAGGATAAAATACCTAAAATGCGTTTTTAAGTCCGCGCTAGCTTGTATGCCCCCGAGGATTAAGTCCAGAGGGGCTTTTTCTTTTTTATAAAAGCGCTAAAGAACCCCGAAGGAGTCCCGATTTCATCGGGACCCTTCGGGGCAGGTTTGCCGCTAAATCCCGAAGCATCGTGTCACAGCGAGAACTACGGGGCGAGTCAGAAAATTTTTCATTGAAAAATTTTCTAAAATGAGTTATTATTTCAAAGGAAAACCTAAAATCATCCCCGTACAAATTATTTTATGATTATGTGAGGCAGGCGGCCGCTCGCGGCAAAGCTCTCTAAATTTTCGACAGTAAAAACAGGCAAGTTGATGTACTGTTAGTGCTAATTTACCAAAGAAAACCGTAATATTTTTTTGAAAAATAGATATTTTAGGCGTGCGTAGCTCAGTGGGTTAAAGGCGACCATGAGGAGCCTTTAACGGGAAACTACTTTTATTCAATCCTAATAAAGAAAAGTTTTTCAAGACAGAGCGCTTTTTGAAATCATTGGGCACTTAGTTCAGTGGGAGAACGTTCGCTTCACATGCGAAAGGTCGTAGGTTCGATCCCTACAGTGCCCATTAGCAATAGTAATAAGGGGTCCTTGGTTCAAATCCAAGCGCACGCAATAAGTCTCGTACTTTCCTACGGTACATTTTAGGAAGGTACGCAATAAAATAAATTAAAATAATGCCAGGATATTCGCCGGAAATATATTCTTTTGAAACAGAACTTGAACCAAAAGAAAGCAGATTTTATGAAAAACTAAAGCATTTAACAGTTTGGACTTGCGAGCAATTAGATGCGGCAAGAGAAGAATCATTTGGAGCAGATTTAGTTGAAAGAACAGAATATGTAAGAGATTTTGACGAAGAATTTAGTCAATTTGACCGAGTTGTTTCGCGCCCAGAATTTTTGGCTAAAGCTAGGCAAGCGCGTTTGGTTTTTGGCGGTGATGTCCATGATTTAGAAAAAGCTACGGAGAATTTAATTCAAGTTTTAGAACATATTTCTGAGCCAAATTTAGTAATTGGCGTTGAATGTATTGGAATAGATAAGCAGGATATTGTTGATGATTATTTGGCCGGCAAAATTTCTGAAGAAGAATTTTTAGAGGAAAGCGGTCTTTTAGAATTTATTCCTCAACAAGCACGAAGCTATTTAAGAATATTCCAAAGAGCAAAAGCCGTAGGATTGAAAGTATTAGCTTTAGATTCCGCGCCTTTTGGGGCAAGATGTCTTTCGGAAGAAAAAAAATTAGAAAAACGGGATGAAGCAGCAGCAGAAATAATTATCCAAGAATTAGAAAAAGATCCTCACTCTCGAATGTATGTAATTTTTGGTCAGGCTCATTTAGCAAAGAGGCATTTACCAGGAAGAATAAAAGAAAAATTACCAGAGGCACTGCAGCTTATTTTTGTTCAAGATATTGAATCACTGTATAATCAGGCTTTAGAAAAATTTGGTCAAGTACCGTTAATTGCCGGTGTCGCAGAAGTTGAGAAGAATAAATTTGCAATTTTAGATACTTCGCCGCTTGAGATTCGTTATGAACGGTTAAAAAATCAATATCGGCTTCGAGAAAGCGAACGAGAGGCAGTTGATTCAACCTTAGAAGAATTTTTTCCTTATTTACTTGATTTTTTAGCCAGAAATTTTAATTTAGATTTAGAAAAATTATGTTTTTACCAAGAAGAAGGAAAATGCGAGATAACTTTTAAAGAATTATTTGAAAATGTTGATATCGGCTACGACGATAAAGACTTAGAAAAAAAACTTTCACCGAAAGAAAGAGAAAAATTAAAAAAGAAAAAAGCTTTAGGATTTATTAAAGAAGATACGCCTTATTTGGTAATAAGAAGAGGAGGAGGCTTTCAAGAATTTGTTCGAGCAACAATGGAAATTATTTTTGAGGCTTTGCAGAAAACTAAATTAAGAAAACCAGGATCAGAAGATGGGGCTCTGATTTATTTAGGCACAAAAATGGCAAAACCAGATTTAAAACCAGAAACAGAAATTGACAAAGAAGGTGAGGAATTATGGCGAAAATTAATAAGCG
Source organism: Patescibacteria group bacterium (assembly GCA_040756075.1). GTDB lineage: Bacteria > Patescibacteriota > JABMPQ01 > JABMPQ01 > JBFLZX01 > JBFLZX01. Next base: position 2,939 of record JBFLZX010000054.1, read on the forward strand.
GTGAAATAGAAGCAGAAATTATTTAGAATATTTATATCTTTGATAAAAAATATAAATTCAGGTAGAATAATAAAGAAGGTGGTAAGGTGCATTAAGCTCCCAAGTGCAACGCCCTGATCATCATTCTATATAAACGAAATGAAATGGAGCGAAGAATCTCTTGCGCGCCTGCCTGCTGGCAGGCAGGATGCAAGGAATCGCCCATACGGGCGAGATTCCTCGTCGCTTTGCTCCTCGGGATGACACTGAAAGTGTCACCTGACATTCGTTAGAGATTCCTCGTTTGTCAGCCGATGAACTCAGGATGACGCTCTCGGCGTCAATTGAGAGATTCTTCGGTCGCGGAGCCTGTACTGAGCCTGCCGAAGTGCTCTTTCAGAATGACAAAGAAATAGAAAGTGCTGCACTTCAAACTTTAATTTTGGTATTTTTTAATATGCCGAAAAAAACCCGAGCTCAAAAAGAGAAAACAATAATACATAGAATGAAACAATTGGACAATATTGTCAAACTGTCGTATGGTAAAAGGTCTGCGACCAATGTTGAATCTCATTCTATAATTTCTGGTTCCAATAAATTTCTAAATCTAGAAAATTCATCAGAATCAGATCAAGATAGTTATCTTTCTTCAGATATTAAAAAGTCTTTAATTGTCGCAGTTGTTTTCTTTTTTATTATTATCACACTTTATTTTTTAGAAAATAAATATCAGTTTATCGCTACATTTGGTCAAAAGTTAATAAACCTTGTTTTGTGAATTGTTTAACTTACGATGTTAAACAAAAAACAGGCGGGCATTAGCATAGCCTGTTTTTTAATAACAGACTTAGACGAACATAAAGGACAATTTTTTTTGGCATAAAGTGTAATAAAGTTAGTTAATAAGATGTGTTTTTAGACTGTTTTCAGTCTATACTTACTAATTTTATCACATTTTAAGCCAAAAGATTGAAAATCAAGCCCCTTTTTTAGGGACAGTGCCTTTTTTTATCTTATACTCTATGCTTGTATTACAGACTTATTATGTTAAGCTTTGAATTACGAAATTCGTCTGCGTACGTCTGCGTAAAGTCCGCGTTAGTCAGCGATAAAGACATTTTTAACGCGGACATACGCAGACTTGACCCCGGCTGACACTGAAAAAATAACATTTCATAATTGAAGGTTAAGAAACAGAGTGATTAGATTTGATTCGTTCTAAATTGTTCCACGTGGAACAATTTATCCTCCCACTTTTCAGAATACTCCACGAAAAGGCGGATGGATTTAATTTTAAGCGTATTAAATCTTAAACGAAGTCTGGATTAATGAGCTCAAACTTATGCCTGATATAAGCCAAAATAATAATGAACCTTGCTGAATATCCCATAAATAATGATCAAAAAACCCAATGATTATTAATCCACTGAAAATAGCGAAAAAACTGATTATAACAAGCCTTTGAATACTGTTCCCAATGTTTTTTATTGCTTTAATTCCTAAATAAAAAACATAACCAATAAATCCTAAAAAAAACAATAATCCTAAAATGCCAGTTTCTGATAAGATTAAAAGATAAATGTTATGAACTGGCTGAAATTGCCACCATTGTAAAGGTTTTTGGCTAAATCCGGCTAATTTTATCGTAAAATTACCATAACCAATACCAAAAAACGGCGATTTTTTTACCATCTTTAAAGAGGTTTTGGTATATTCGAATCGTCCGGCAACTGATTCATCGCCATATTGATCAGTATGGCTAGTTTTTGCCTTTATTTGAGGAAAAAAAGTTGCTAAGGAGATAGTAATAAAAACGAATAATATTAAGATTGGCCAAATTTTCTTGTAATCTTTTTTAAAGAAATTAATGAACGATTTTGTAAAATTTATAAGTAAAAAAATAATGACAAAAATAAATGCAAGCCAAGCGCTTCGGGAAAAAGAAAAAATTAAGCCAAGAAAAAGAAGAGCGAAAATAAAGGAGAAGATTACAAGCAAATAATTATAATATAGCCTAAATAAGCGGAAAAATAATGATTGTTCCACGTGGAACAATTTTTGTGGATTTTTGTTAGCAAATATAGGTTTGTTATTTATATTTTGCTCATTATTTCGGGCAAAAAACAGAATAATCAACAGGATTAACATAAAAGCAAAAATTGACCCAACAAAAAGATAGCCGCCTAAAATATTGGCGTGGGGTAATGTTCCATAAGCTCGGATATATTTTTCGCCATCAACAACAATTTTTGCGACATTTTGTGCTTGCGGCGTTAAATCAACTTCGCCAAAAATTTTTAAATTATATGAATGTTGGCTTAAATACTGAAGAATTCCTAAAATAGCTTGAAAAAACGAGCTAAAAATAAAAATTATTATTATATATAACAATTTGACGATTGTGTCAATGTTCAGTACGGTATAGATAAATATCATAAAATATTCAGCTAATTTTGTCAAATGATAGACTTCCAAGTTAGTAATTCCTTCCTGAATAGTAGATATTATTGCAACGAGAAAAAAGCCAGATAATAACAAAAAAACTGGGTTTTTATAAAGTTTAAGTTTTGTCCAGCGTTGTGTTGGGTGCTGGGCAATCTCAAATTCAATATGGTCTGAGATTGGGTTTTGAACTAATAAATTTATCAACCAAAACAATAAAACTAAGCCAAAAACAATATCTGTAAGGTAAATTTCAATTGCTTCCCACGGTGAATAATTTGTGGATAAGTCAAGAGCCTTAGCAATAAAGACATGCTTTTTTTCCAAGGGAAGCAAAAAAACAAACAAATAGAAAAAGACTAAATCAAAGCGAAGTTTTAAAAATTTGGTGAGCATTTGAAATTTTTATTAGCGACGCAGAGCGAGCGAAATGAATTACAGATTATTTTGTATATCGCGTCACCTTGCAATAAGAAGCAAGATTCACTGCCTCAATTTATTTTGTATGTGGATATCTTGTGAATATTATACCATTTTTTTATATAAATGTTGATTGTGAATAAATTTATCCTCCCACCTTTCAGAATACCCCGCCGCTTGCGGCGGGGATGAATGAAGTTAATATAATCCTTTCGGCGGGGTCTAATACCCCGCCGAAAGGTGGGAGGATTTATTACTAGCATTAAGAAAAAATTTTACTCGGCTTATTTTTATACTCTTAGTTTATGGTAGGATGTTAATGTGCAGTAGTTTTACTTGATAAATCTATTTTTTGATTAATAATAAAAATAGAGGCGAACTTTATAATAAAGGAGGATATATGGAAACCATTAAAACATTGCTTTTGATGCTCTTTATTTCTCTTTATGTTATATATGTTGCATTAAAGGAATTTGCAGAATTTCTATTTTTCCTTTTAAAAGGCGTGTATTATCTTACAATTTACTCTTTTGTTTTGGGTTGGAGAATTTATTTTTTAGTTTGCCGGACAATTTATAATCACGAATTTAGGCAATTAGTACAATTAGTAAAAGAAACTTATCTGAAAACAGGATGCATAAACTGGAGGGCTCAATTTTCCGAAATCGGCATAGTTTTTGGCGGTCTTATTCTGGGTCTTGTTTATCTTTCAATAGGAATAGGTTATTTTATACTTGCGGGAATTATTTTTGAGTCATTAGGTGTTTCTGACGACACAAATCTATCTTTAGTTGTTTTATTTATGCCATGGTGGCCGCCTGGGTTTTTAATCTGGTCTCTAATTGCTTTTCCATTTATTAGGTTATATGGTTTAGTCCGTAAAAATTTACACCCTAGCTATAAAAACTAGGTTTTTTTATTTATTCAAAACCTTCAAAAAACTATTTTTGGGGTTTATGACAATAATTTTAAGAATTAAAAAACACCTTTTAAAAAAATGAGATGTTTTTTAAAAGCGCCTGACTTGTCCCCGCACGATTCCTAAAAAATATTTTTGGCTTAAACAAAAGAAAATTTGTCTAGAAATTTGTTTTTTGTCATACTAATTGGGACAAGCCAGGAGATTCACGAATGGCGGAGCGATTGGATTATTTCAGGAATTTTTGATAAAATGAGTTCAAGCGGAATCGTATAAATACTTCTTAAAAGCCCCATTTAATAAATGGGGCTTTTAAGAAGCGGGTGAGCGGATTCGAACCGCCCTCTTCTCCTTGGAAGGGAGAAATAATAGCCACTATACGACACCCGCAGTATTAAATTCGAAATTC
>JBFLZX010000055.1:0-6783 GCA_040756075.1 Patescibacteria group bacterium
GAAAACTAAGGAAAAAAGGAGTAGTAAAGATCTTGACAGATTTAAAAGAAAAAGGCTATTTTTTAGCTTCGATCTCTTTGATATTTAAATAATTCGGCTTTGACGATTTTTTAATGATAATTTTCGCGCCAGCGGCAAGACTGCCACGCGCCAGCGAAGATAAATTAAATTTTAAATTCGAGGTGGAAATTTTTTCGCCATGTTCCTCAATTTTTCCAATTTCAATAACAATTTTAGTTACAGATTTTAAGCCATGACTGCGCACGTAAGATAAAACTTGATCTAAAATTTGTTTAGCGAGGAGTAAATCATGCATGAAATAGCGTTTAGCGTTTAAAGATTAGCGTTTAGTGATGTGGAAACTATCGTTTGTTGATTTTTGATTCTAATTTTTTTATGAGGACGCTTAACATTTTTTGAATTTCTTCTAATAGATTATCTACTTTTGAATAATCTAAGTTTTTAAATAATTCCTTGGCAATAATGATCTGCGTTTCTAACTCTGCCGCTGAACCATCAGTAATTCTTAAAAATTGTAAAAATTCTGTTGTATTTTTACGTTTATATCCTTCTGCAATATTTGAAGGAATTGAAATTGCACATCGTCTCATTTGACTTACTGATATAAAAAGTTCAGATTTTGGGAATTTACCTGTTAATAAATAAACTTCTTTTACCAAACTAATTGATTTTTTCCAAACGATTAATTCTTTATAAGATTGTAAATACATATTTTATTCACTATTCACTAAACGCTATACGCTAACCGCTCGCTAATGTACTGAACACGTAATACACGGATCGTAAGCGCGGATGAGCATTTTGATTTTTCGCTCGCGCTCGGCAGATGACAATTTTTTTAGATTTGGCAAATATATTTTCAGGTCTTCTTCTAAATTATTTATAAAAATTGCCGTTGGAGTGATAATATTCGCCCAAGTTATTTTTCCGTTTTTATCAATTTGATAAGTATGATACAGCGTGCCGCGTGGCGCTTCTATTTGAGCAAATCCCTTTCCTGCTTTTATTTTATATTTTGTGTTAAATTTTTCCAAAAAATTATCTTGTCTATTTTTTTTCGCGACCGCGAATAAAGTTAGACATCCGGCAAAAAGTTTTTTTGCCTCTTCTAGACAGTGAACAATTTCTACGGTTTGAGCAAAAATATTGTAAAATGTATTATAAGACGGCAGTGTAATTTTTGATTTTTTTAAGATTGATTTTGCGCTGGAGTTTAATTTTTTATGGTTGATATTTATTCGCGCCAGAGCGCCGGCCATAAAAGTCTGGTTATCTTTGCCCTTTATTCGATTTACTTCGTCAACCTGTGACTCGTAGATCATTTTTTCAAAGTTTCTAGCCGCCACGCGCAACCCACCGCTTGATATAAGTTGGCCATCGTAAATCGCATATTCTTTTGGCTGAGTTAGCGCAATAAATTCTGTTTGGCGGAAAAATTTTGGATATTTTAATTTTGAAAAAAATAACGATAAATTTTTTGCGCAAGTTATAATTTCGTCAATTTCTTGAGATAATTTTTGCAATTTTTTAATATCCGGCTCGCGGCGAAAACCGCCAACGCGCAAGGCAACAGGATGGATAGAGCGCCGGCCAATAGCAAAAATCAGCTCATTGCCAAAATCGCGAACCGCCAACGCATCATTTGTCCATTTAGGAAATTTTTTAGCAAGATCTAAATTGTTTTTTAGACCGAAAAAATCTCCCAAACTCATAAAATAAGTATGCAAGGAATGGCTTTGAATTATTTGGCCCAACATTAATAATTTTCGCAAAATAATTATTTCTTTTTTTAATTTTATTCCTAACGCATCTTCAATTGCTTTCAAAGCAGTTAAATAATGAACTACCGGGCAAACACCGCAAACTCTTGCGGTAATAATCGCCGCATCTTCAAAATTACGGCCCAATAATATGCGCTCAAAAAGCCGAATACCAATTTGCACTTCAAACTTTGCCTTTGCCACATCACCGTTGATAATGTCGCCAACAAATCCAGCATGGCCTTCAATTTTGTCTACGTGGTTGATTTTTATTGTAAGCTTTTTCATAAATCTAAATGTCAAAGCTCAAATGTCAAATGAATGTCAAATGACTAAATGTCAAATCGATTTTTAGTATTTAAGTTTTGGATTTCATTTGACATTTGGATTTTGAACTTTGGATTTTCCTACTCGATCCTTCACCCCATACGTCTCCAACAACTGCCAAAATCTTTCCTCTGGCACGCGATCTAAAATTGCTTTTTTAAAATTTTCAAAATTTAAATCGCGCAATACTCCCCGGCAAGCAAGACAAGGCAAGCCGCCAGAAAGACAAATTGCTTTGCAGCCACCAACCGACGCAGAACCCAAACAAGGCTTGTCTTCGGATAACAAGCATTTATATTTTCTAATTTGGCATTCATAACACACTGGCCGCTCTAAATTCACTGAATAATTTTTTGCCAAAATCTCATAACAAACTCGCAAAAAATCCTCGCCATCTATTGGACAACCCAAAACTTTGCCGTCAATTTTTACATAATTTTCCAGGGGCAAAACTTTTGTGTTAGATAATTTTTGAGGCTTTTTATAAACAAATTTCGGGTCAACAACTTCCTGATGATAATTTTTTATTTTTTGCACTCCCCCTTCAGTCGCACAAACCCCAAGCGCGTATAAAAATTTGGTTTTTTTTCTTATTCTTTTTAAAGTCTCTATGTCTTCACTAGTCACCTGCGAACCTTCAACAAAAACTAAATCAAATTTTTTTGGTCCTTCTTTATCTTCAATTAAATGAAAATCTATTAAATCAAAATATTTGTGCAATTTTAAAAACCGCTTGCCTAAATCCAAAATCGCAAACTCACAACCTTCACAGCAAGTTAAAGAAATAATACCAAGTTTTGGTCTCATAAATATAATACGAATCTACGGATTTATGCTAATCTACGAATATGCGAATCGTGCAAATTCGCATTTATTTGCATATTCGTGGCAGGCATAAAATTCGCATCATTCGTATTATAACTTCTAAAAATACAAATCCCTCTCTCCTCTCTCAAGACGCAAAAATCGCGCTTTTAATTCTTTTCTTATTATATCATTTTTAATTTTTTCTGTCTCGCCGGCCACAATTTTTTTACCTACCTCTTGAGTTTTTTGACTTGCATAATCCAACAAATATTCATAAAAAGTCAGCAAAGCGTTTGGCAGACAAAAATTTTGGATTTGCCCAGTTTTTGCGTATTTCATAAAATTATCCCCTGTGCGGCCAACGCGATAACAAGCAGTACAAAACGAAGGCAAATAACCAATCTTGCAAATATCAAAAACTACTTCATCAAGCGACCTTTGGTCGTGCAATTCAAACTGCTTCAAATTTAATTTTGAATTTTGAATTTTGAATTTATTTGGAATTTGGCATTTGGAATTTGGAATTTTTTCACTGTAGCCTCCAGGTTCGGTGCGTGACCCAGCTGATGTCTGGGAAATGCCAATCCAAAATGACTGACGCCGAATCTCTGGCCGTTCGCGCGTTGACATAATCATTCCGGTGTAAGGCACAGCAAGACGCAAAATGGCAATTAGTTTTAAAAAATCTTCATCAGAAACCGGATATTTAGGTTGATAATCAACAGTTGATGCTTTGCAAAAGCGTGGCACAGAAATTGTGTGCGGGCCAACGCCAAATTTTTTTTCCATATATTGCGCGTGAGAAATTAAAGATAAAACTTCATAGCGCCAATCATAAAGTCCAAATAAAACTCCAATTCCCAAATCATCAATTTTTGCTTTAAGCGCCAAATCATGCGCCTGAATTTGACGGTTATAATCCGCTTTTGGCCCGCGATGCAATTTTTGATAAGTCGGCTTATGGTATGTTTCCTGAAAAAGCTGGTAAGTGCCGATTTTTGCGGCTTTGAGTTTTTTAAAATTTTCTAATGTCGTTGCCGCGATATTAACATTAACTCTCCGAATTGAACCGCGTTTGCGCCGCGTTTTATAGATTGTTTTAATAGTTTCAACCACGTAATCAATTGGGTTTTCTTTTGGATCTTCACCAAATTCCAAAAGCAAACGCTTGTGCCCCATATCTTCTAAAATCTCTACTTGTTTTTTTATTTCCTCTTGAGCTAACTTTTTCCGCGGCGCGCGATTTCGCACATGAAATCCACAATATTCACAATCATTAACGCAAAAATTGGAAACATAAAGCGGCGCGAATAAAACAATTCTGTTGCCGTAAATTTTTAATTTCACTTGATGAGCTATTTCTTTAATCTTTTCAATTAATTTCTTGTCTCGACAATTTATCAAAATCGCCGCCTCATTTAAATTCAGCCCCTGCAAATTTTCTGCTTTTTTAAGTATTTTTAAAACTTCTTTACTCTTGGAATTCTTATTTTCTTTCAATGCGAAAAATATCTTTTGATTGTTTAGCTGGAACATAGTTAAATAATTCACGGTTTTTTATTTTTACAATTCGCCAAATAATTCACGAGCTTTCTTCATAAATTCTCTATCATCTATCTTCCCCTGTGCCCATTTTTCTTCTAATTTTTCTAATTCAACCATTATCAAAATTACTTCAGCTAAATTTTCTTTATTAGAAACACTAATCTGTCTGCCGAAATTACTTGGTGGATAAACTGTGTAAGAGCCATCCTCTTCTGCTCTGATTTTAATATCAAAAGGGCCAACTTTTTCAAAATCAGCATAGTCTTTTAAATTTACAACATAATCAGTTTCGTCTAATCTTTGAATTTTAAAATCCTGAAGATGCTGATTAAAGTATTTTATTAATTCTAAATAATTTTTTTCGGTAGTAGTCTGGAATTCTGGTTTTAAAGGGTCTTCAATAAAATATCTTTCCTGGCCATCGAGGCCAACAACTCTTCTAACTTGTAAGCCGCCTGCCAACGGTTGTGTTTCCCAATCCTCATCTTCATTTCTTAAATTTTCAGCAACAACATTTTTACTTCTTTCTCTTAATAATTTGCTTAAAAATTCTGCGGCGCTAATTGCTTCTCTAAGTTGTTCTTCATCTTTTGGGAGATCTTCATCATTAATTCTTAATTCTTCTTTTATTCTTTCTCTTGTCTCTACAGATTCTTGTTCTTCTCGATCTCTTGATAAAACTAAAACTACAGCGGCGCTTAAAACTCCCAAAAAAACAGTCCGTTTATTTAAAAAAATAGAAGTTAATTTTTCTTTTTCTTTTTTAGTCTGATCTACTTCTTGTCTTATTTCTTTCTGATTTTGATTATAACCACCTTCTTTAAACATAAAAGTTATTTAATTTTTTATCCTAATTCTTTCTCTATCATTTTCCAACTTTCTTTATTAGAAAATAAAGCTAATTTTTCTAATTTTTTATCTCGAGAATAAACTTTATTAGAATAAATTTTATAGTCTTTTGCATATTTTTTGGGTGTTAAATTAAACATTAAAGAATTAGCGCCGCGTTGTAAACCAAAATGTCGCGCCTTAAAATCTTGCGTTTCTGCTGCTGTAGTAATTGGAATTCTCGCCCTTTTTATTAAAAGACGAGAAATGGCGATCGTTTTATAAACCAAATCCATATTTCCTGATTTTTTTGTCTGATATGATGTATTTTTACATGGCACAAATGGCCCAAAAGTGACCATTTGGATGCCTAATTTCTTACACATCAAAATATCATCTGTGATGTCTTCCAAAGTTTGCCCAGGCAGACCGATTAAAAATCCCGATGCAACATAATAGCCAATTTTTTGTAAATTTCTGATTAAATTCAAACGATTTGATAAAATAGATTTTTCATTTTTTATTTGCATTTTTGATTTTTGTTCTTTGGTTTTTAGTTTTTCATTATGAATTTTTTTGTATAATTTTTCATTTGAGGTTTCAAAACGCAAAAGCGCGCCATCAGCTCCTGCTTTTTTCATTTTTTTGTAACATTCTAAACTCCGCTCGCCAACGCTCACAAATAAAAAACAACGACAATACTTTTTAATTTCATAAGTTAAGCGAACAAGTTCGTCATTCGAATAACCAAAATCTAAACCTGACTGCAAAACAATCATTTTATAACCGATCTTATTGCAGGCATTGTCAGCAACTTTTACGATTTCATTAATCGACATTCGATAACGTTTTAATTTTTTATTATCCTGGCGCAAGCCGCAATATTGACAATTGTTCTGGCAATAATTTGAAAATTCAACAATGCCATGAATGCAGATAAAATCTTTTAAATAGGTTTTTCTGGTAATATCTGCTTCCGAAAACAAAGATTTGGCATCATTGCCGTTTGTTTTTAATAATGCTAAAATTTCTTGCTTTTTAAGATCGCGCGAGGAAGCATTTTTTAATATTTCTTTTATTTTAGGATTTATTTTATTAATCAGAGACAAATTATCTTTTGTTTCTAAAAGTTCTAATATCTCACCGGCTTCTTTTTTGTTAATTTTTTTTACTGCAAAATCAACAGTTGCAAGCAGCCAATCCCCAACTTTTATATTTTTTAGCGCGCCAATACTAATAGGCCTTACTCCACGTTGCATCTGAAGTAAGGCTTTATTATTTTTTATTTCGAGAACTTTGCCAGGAATGGTAAGACACATAATATCTGGTAAATTCCAAGCACTAAGCACCAAATTCCAAACAAATTCTAAATTCGGTTTAACCGAAATAATTTGGTTGATGATCTTTAATAAATTTTGCTTAATGACGGGAAAAATCTGACGTTTTGTGGGAGAATTCGTATGTATGATGAACAAACATGCGAAATCTCCCTGCT
>JBFLZX010000056.1:0-6778 GCA_040756075.1 Patescibacteria group bacterium
GTTGTCTAAGAATTTAACTTTTAGATGGATTGACGAAATGAGTGAAGCGAATTTCGTTATATATTAGCCAAAACAAATTTCACTTCATTCAATTTGTCACTCCAATCAGTAGTTTTTAGACAGCCTCCTCTGCGGCGGGGTCGGGTTCATTAGGTTGGTAGTTTAGATTAATTTCCTTCAATTACGAAATGTTATTTTTCAGCGTCAGTCAGCGTCAAGTCGGCGTATGTCCGCGTTAAAAATGTTTTTATCGCCGACTAACGCGGACCTTACGCGGACGTACGCAGACGAATTTCGTAATTCAAAGTAATTTAATTAAACACTAAATAGGAAAAATTCTTCTATTAATCATTTAATCACCTAACTAACTAATCTATGTCCATCAAAGAATATTTCGAAAGACACAGAGAAGGAGAAATGAGATTGCATAATTTTGTCATTGAAGAAAAAGAAGAAGAAGAAAAACTGCCTTTTAATCCAGAAACAGAGATTTTTGATAGTGATTGGCAAGAAATGAAAGCAAAATTACAAGAGTTCCGCCAAAACAAAAACTGGTGGGATTTCTCCTGGCTGGCAATGGAAATGAAAATCCTTTTCCCAGATCGCAGCCAAGAACTTGAATTAGATGAAAAAGCCTGGCAAGGAATGAAAACAAAATTGCAAGAGTATCGCCAAGCCAAAAAATGGGGGGCTTTCTCCTCGCAGGCAATGGCAATGAAAGTCCTTGCTGCTTTTAAAGCCCAAATTACAAATCAAGGAATTGAATATCAAATGCGGCCTTTTAAATTCAAACCCAAACCAAAAATCCCAAGGCCAGAGCGAAGAAAATTTTAGTTTCTTAAATTCAAAACAAAAGAGCGCCAATAACTACTCACCAAACTAAAATATAGACAGTTATCGATCCTGGTGACAGTTACCGTTAGGTGACTGTTACCGAAGGTCAACAGTCACCAGTTTTAAACGGTGAGTAAATACGAGCGCCATTATTGATTTTTTATGGAAATTATGTTATAATATGAATATGAAAAAAGCGATTTTTTGGGATTATAAAATTAAGAAATCAGATTTAAAGAAACACAAGGTTTTAGATTTTTGGCTTTCGCGAAAAATTAATTTTGGAGATTTTTCCGATATTAAAAAATCTGATTTAAAAAAGCATCTGCCGCATTTGGGCATTAGTCAAAGCATGAAACAGATGATTTTTAGATTTTTACACTCTAAAAAATGAACTCTATATTACTAGGAGATTGGAAGTTAGAAACTAGAAATTGGAGTTTGGATTTTTCGGAGCAATCCGCTTGACGGCGGGGCGGGAGCGGAAACCTCAATTTTATGTCGGAAAATCTGCATTATGACTCAAGAAATCTTAAACAATTTTCAAAAAGAAGTCTTAAAATATTTAGGCAAAAATAAATTTGTAAAAAATTTTTATTGGACAGGCGGGACTTGTCTTGCATATTTTTATTTGAGACATCGCAGATCTTTAGATTTAGATTTTTTTTCTGGCGAACTTTTTAATGAGCTTTATTATATAAATTTTGCAAAAGATTTAAAAAGCAGCTTAAAATTAAAGAAAATTGATTTTAAACAAGAGCAGAATAGATTTCATTATTTATTATACAAAAATAAAAAGACTTTAAAATTAGAGTTAGTATATTTTCCATTTAAAAATTCAGGTCGCATAAAAACCGACAAAGAGTATGGTATAAAAATTGATTCTTTGCAGGATATAATGGCAAATAAAGTTTTGGCCGCTTATCAGCGTAAAGAACCTAAAGATATTTTTGATTTATATGTTTATTTAACAAAAACAAAAAAAAATTTATCAATGCTATTAAAATTAGTTGAAAAAAAATTCGGTGTAAATATTGAGTTAAGTCTTTTCATTGCAAAAGTTAATGGAAATATAAAACTTATTTCTGATATTAAACCATTTATTTTTGACATTGAAAATAATTTAATTATTAAAATTCGCAATTTTTTTCAAGGGATTTTTAATGAAGAATTAAAAGCAAGATTGAAATAATATTTTGACTTTCTATTATGTCTATCCGCGAATACTTCCAAAAATATCCGCCAGAGGCTTTGCGCCTTCATGATTTGACAATCGAAAGAGAAGAAAAACGAGAAAGACTAGTCTTTAATCCAGAAACAGAGATTTTTGATAGTGATTGGCAAGAAATGAAAGCAAAATTACAAAAATATCGCCAAAACAAAAACTGGTGGGATTTCTCCTGGCTGGCAATGGAAATGAAAATCCTTTTCCCAGATCGCAGTCAAGAACTTGAATTAAATGAAGAGGACTGGCAAGGAATGAGGGCAGCATTAGAGGAATATCGCCAAAACAAAGACTGGGGGAATTTCTCCTGGTTCGCAATGAAAATGAAAATCCTTGCTGCTTTTAAAGCCCAAATCACAAATCAAGGAATTGAATGCCAAACGCGGCCTTTTAAATTCAAACCTAAACCAAAAATCCCAAGGCCAGAGCGAAGAGCGTTTTAAATGAATAGTTAAACAAGTTAAGTAGGAAAAAGTTTTCTTATTAACTATTAGCAAGTTAACTTTATGCAACTATATTGCCGTTTATTTCGCGAATGTGCTAAAAACAATTTACGATTTTGGGAATGCCCCCAGGCTCTTTTTGTGCTGATGGGTATTTTGACAATTGGGATAATGCTGGGAACTTATTTTATTGTTGATATTTACGCTTCGCCAGAAATGGTAGTCGCGAGTGTTTCATTTATCGCCGCAATCATGTTAATTATCGGCGATTTGATTTCTCGGGCAGTTGATAAAATTAATCAAGCAAAAATTCAAGCCGAAGAAGAAAGAAGAAAAACCCAGGCAATTGTCGCTAATCTGACTGATGGTTTGGTTTTATTATCGCCAAAATGGGAGATAATTTTTATTAATCCGCGGGCTTGCGATTTTCTTGATATTAAAGAAGGTTTTTCCGCATCTTTAAAATATATTAAAGATGGAAATTTATTGACAAAATATCCAAATTTAAAAGAAATAATCGGCAAACCTCTTAGTTCGCGCGATTTTGCAAAAAAGAAAATAATTTCAGAAATTATATCTTTTGGCAAGCCGGAAAAATATTTTCGAGTTTTTACTACGCCGATTGACAACAATACAGGTTCAGCGGGCTATATCAAGATTATTCATGATGTGACTCGCGAGCGAGAGCTTGATAAAATGAAATCAGAATTTATATCATTAGCTTCGCATCAGCTGCGCGGTCCGCTTTCTGGCAATAAATGGCTTATTGAGTTGTTATTAAATAAAAAAACAGGTAAGCTGAACGAAAGGCAAAAAAAATTTTTGAATGAAATTACAAAAGGAAATGAAAGAATGATAAGATTGGTTTCGGAACTTTTAGATGTGGCAAGAATCGAAGAGTATCGGATGGAAGTAAAATTAGAAAAGACAGATGCAGTTAAATTGATTTTCGAAATTATGAGAATTGCGAGAATTTTAGCTTTGCAAAAAAATATTAATTTAGAATTCGCCCCAAAAGAAGATAAAATATTTATTAGAATTGATACTGATAAAATGAAAATGGTTTTTCAAAATTTAATTGAAAATGCAATAAAATATACAAAAAATGGCGGAAGTGTTAAAATAAAAGCAGAAGTAACGCCTTTTGTTGAGTTGGAAAAATCATTATTTTCTGCCGCGAATGGTTATTTTAAAATAAAAAGTTTAGAGCATAATGCTGATTATTTAATAGTTTCTGTCAGCGATAGCGGAATTGGAATTTCTAAGGAAGATGAAAATAGAATTTTTTCTAAGTTTTATCGCGGCAAGCGGGCAAAAGAAATTGAAGCACAGGGAACAGGTTTGGGTCTTTATGTTGGAAAACAAATTGTTGAAAAACATCAAGGCGCGCTTTGGTTTAAGTCAGAAGAAGGAAAGGGCGCGACATTTTATGTGGCAATACCAAAAGAAAATTAAAAATTAAATCTCAAAAATCAAAAATATAAATTAAATCTTATAATCTTTGAGATTTTAAACATATGCTAAATCAAAAACAAAAAATTTTAATTATTGAAGACGACCCCAGTACCAGAACTCGCTGCGCTCGTTCGGTACGGGGCGAGACGAGGCATATTTATATTTAATTTTACTAATATGATTAATCAAAAACAAAAAATTTTAATTATTGAAGACGAAACTGCTTTGCTTTATGCTCTTGAGGCAGAATTGGCATATGGCGGATTTGAAACAATTTCGGCAATGTCAGGGGATGAGGCTTTGAAAAAGATTAAAGAGGATAATTTTTCTGCTGTGATTTTAGATTTAATTTTGCCAGGAAAGATTGACGGATTTGAATTTTTAAGAAGGGTTAAAACAGATAAAAAAACAAAGAATATTCCCGTGATTATTATTTCTAATTTAGGGGAGAGAGAAAATATTGAAAGAGCGAAAAAATTAGGAGCAAAGGATTATTTAGTAAAAACCGAACATTCCTTGGAAGGAATTTTGGAGAAGATAAAAAAGATTTTAGGAAAGGAAAAATAAATTCTCTTGTTAAAAATATTGTTTTGTGTTATTATTAAAAACAGAGAGTAGTTTTTCAACATATGGCTAAAAAAAACAAAAAGACGCAAGCACAAACTGAATTCACCGAGTTTAAAAAAGATTATTTAAAATTTTTAGCAAAAATTGCCAAGGTGCGGGAAAAACAATTTTTATTAATGAAAAAAATTTCCCAAAGAGTAGATGCTTATAAGCTTGCTAAATTAAAAGAAGAATAATTTTTTAATTATGTCAGCGGAACAACATCATCAAGAAAGTCGGACTCAAGAAGAACCGTTTGGCAGAAAGAGACCACAGAGAGAAAAAGGATGGCAGGGCAGAAGAAGAGAAGAAAAAAGAGAAGGTTTAAAAATAGAAATATCTGGGTCTGAAACATTAGAAAAATTATTTGAAACTCTTTCTAAATCAATAAGGGAAATTATAGAGATAGGCAAAGTAATGAAGGACATGGTAAAAGAGCTTCCTGCAGAACAAAGAAATGAACTTGAAGAAAGAATCGCCGGATTAGAACAAGAAATTTTAAGACAAG
The DNA here is from genome assembly GCA_040756075.1 of Patescibacteria group bacterium. GTDB lineage: Bacteria > Patescibacteriota > JABMPQ01 > JABMPQ01 > JBFLZX01 > JBFLZX01. The sequence goes on from JBFLZX010000056.1 coordinate 5,072, forward strand.
GAGAGGAATTAGTTGAGGCAGATAGGAAGAGAACCGCTTTATTAACCGAAAATAAAGCATTTAGAGAAGAAAACGAAAGATTAAGGGAAGAAATTGCCCAATTAAAAAGCAAAACGCCAAAAAAGGCGCTTGAGGCAGAAGCTAAAGCACCAGAGGCAGTTGAACCAGAAGCTGAAATAGAAAAACTAAAAGAAGAACAAAAGCCAGTTGAAATTGTTATTGAACCAGAGGTTGTCGAGCAAATAAGAGAAGAAATTTTAAGAGAAATTCAAGAAAATAATGAGAAAAGAAGGGAATTGTTAAAAGAAAAAAGAGTCTTGGGCCAAGAATTTGCAAAACTTTATGAAGAAATTTCGCGATTTGTCCAGACAGATCCAATGGCGATGGTTTTGTATAGCAAATGGTTTAAAAGATTGATGAAAGGAAAAGAAAAAGAAGGAGAAGAATTTTATCAGCAAGGCGAAGCATTGCCACAGATGCAAGAGTTTAATTCTCGAGAAGCTGAACTTAAAAAAAGATGGGAAGAAATTCATCAAGAACTTGATGATTTAAATTCGCGAAACAGGAATTTACGCGATGCTTTAGCCAGAATTTTTTCCGAAAATTTGGAGCATATAAAAATAGAAACAAAACCGTCAGAAATAAAACCACCAGAAGCAGAAAAACCATCAGCAGAAGAAAAAGAAGAGTTATTAAGAGAACAGTTAGGACATTTTGAAACCCAGCAAAATCTTGCGAATTTGTATCTTGAAGGAGTTCAAGAACTTCCGACCCCCCAAATACCAGTCTCAGAGATCAGACCTTCTCAAGGAATAACAATTGAGACTCCCGAGGCTGGTATTATTCCTTCAGATGAAGAAGTGGCGCCGCCGCCTTTGCCTTTAAAAACACGACAGGAAATGGCAGAACAAAAGAGAGAAAAAGAAGGGGAGGTTAGAAAATTATTCGAGGATTTAAAAAGTAGAGATCCAGAAAAAATTGTTAGCGCTTTTGATATTTTATATCAAAAAATAAATGGCAACCCTGATTATCAAGAGATTTTGATTTCTCAATTATCCAGCGAGTTAGAAACTTTTGATCCTAAAAAATTTGAAGGTGAGGCTTATTTGCAAAATTTAATCATTATTGCTGGCGAGACAAAAGATAAATCTTTTTGGCCAAAACTTTTTGCTTATTTACCCAGAGAAGATATTTCCCAAACAAGTAAATTTTTTATCACCCAAAGTCTTTATAAACTTAACAAAGATAGATTTTTGACAGAAGCAGAAGATATTTATGAAAAAGGAGGGAGAGGAGCGGCTGAAGCAATTTTAGAAATAACTGAAGATGATAAAAAATTAAAATCAAAAGGTCAAAAAGAAGGCTGGCTGCCGCCAGCTTTACCCAGAGTTAGATCGAAAAAAAGAGATGAAGAAGGGATAAGGTGGAGCGGAAGAAGTAAAGAAGATGTAGAAAGAGAAGATGAGGAAAGACGGTTAAAAGAAGAAGGAATAGAGTTTCCAAAAAAAGCAGCTTAAATTAAGATAGGTATAAATTTCTCTTGACAGAAATTTTAGATAACTTATACTAAAAATATACATTGAACTGGTCTCGGGTTAACATATTTTTTGGTTAAAAAACGTTCTAAAATTTATCATTGAATAGGCAAGGTATCGGAAACCCATAAAGGTGCATCGCAGCTTTTCATAGCGAATGACAAGTTTACGG
>JBFLZX010000057.1:0-6751 GCA_040756075.1 Patescibacteria group bacterium
GCTCCTCGGGATGACACCTTCGGTGTCAGTTGAGAGATCCCTCGATCCTGGGCTTGCCGTATTGGTAGCCCGTCGCCTCGCGACCCTTCGGCCTCGGGATGACAGTTTTTGTCATTCCGAACAAAGTGAGGAATCTCGCACGAATGCGCGGTTTCCTTATTCCTTGGGGTGACCATTAAAAAAATGCAAATTCTTAATAAAAAGATCACAAAATCCGAAATAGAAAAATTGGCACAAGAATCATTTAATGGAATGATAAAGTTTGTTGTTGATATTGAACGCGGCATATTAGCAATTGATGCAGATATGCACTCGGATTTGGAGCAGTTATTATTAGAAAAGGGTTCAAAACAAGAAAATTTATGGGGTGGGAATTATTATCCAGGGGAAAATATTATTGAATATGAATCATTAATTAATATTCGACCATTGCAAAATAACCGAAGCATAAGACTTGAAAATGCTGAAATTAAAAAGAAAATCGAGAATATTGTTAAAAAATTTCTATCATAAAATATGCAATTACAATGGCACAAAAATTTGACTTTAGAGAGATGGCAAAAATTTGAAAAATATAAACAAATCTTGTCGATTGTTGTAGAATTTCAGCGAGCTGAAAGCGCAGCTAAAAGAAAGAATAATAATGAAGTTCGACTTTGTTATGAGCGTGCTTATGAATTGCTTGATTTAACTATCGAAGATCCTCGATGGAAGCATAATTTAAAAGAATTGCTGCGATTTCGTGAGATTTTTGGAGAGCTATATTTAAAACCAAATTTAGAATTGAATCAGAAATTATATAAAATTTTGCTTGCATTTAATTCGAAAGCATATAATTTGTTGATATAATTTAGATTTTGGCATTTGATAATTTTAACATTTTGGATTGTCATAGTTCGACTTTACTCACCACATGTTTTGATTTTTGAATTTTGCATTTTGAATTTTTATGAAACTCATTTCCTATATCATTCCAGTTTATAACGAAGACAAAAATATTCCGTTATTATACAAAGAGCTAAAAAAATTTTTTGGAGTCCCAGCGAAAGCTGGAGACTATGACTACGAAATAATTTTTATCAACGATGGCAGTACTGACAAAAGTAGTCAAGTTATCGATGATTTAGCCTCGCGCGATTCAAAAGTCAAATACATTGAATTTTCTCGCAATTTTGGCAAGGAAATTGCAATTACCGCTGGATTAAATTACTGCAAGGGCGATGCGGCAATTTGTTTAGATGCAGATTTGCAACATCCAATTGACAAAATACCCAACTTTTTATTAAAATGGGAAAATGGCGCTGAAGTGGTTGTGGGAGTGCGAAACCGAAGTAAAAGCGAGGGGCCTGTTAAACGGTTTGGCTCATGGCTTTTTTATAAAATAATGTCACGAATTTCGGAAACGCAGGTAAAGCCAAATTCAACAGATTTTCGGTTGTTAGATCGCAAAGTAATTAATGAATTCAATCGTTTAACTGAAAAAAACCGCCTGACGCGGGGATTGATTGATTGGTTGGGTTTTCATCGGGAATATATTTATTTTGAGGCTGATCAAAGAAAAAACAGCGAACCTGCTTATAGTTATTTAAAACTAGTTCGTCTTGCGCTTTATAGTTTTGTTTCTCTAAGTTTATTTCCTTTGCGGATTGCTGGCTATTTGGGGATTTTTATTACATTAACATCGGGCGTATTTGGTCTGTATATACTCATTGCCGACAAAATTTTGCATATAACAAACTTTTCCTGGCCAGCCATTTTGGCAATAATTATCTTGTTTTTAATTGGCATTGTTTTAACTTGTTTGGGCCTAATCGCTTTATATATCGCCAACATTCATACTGAGGTCATCAACCGGCCAATATACGTGGTAAGAAAGCTGAAACTGTAAAAAATATTGACTCCATTTCAAAACTACTAAAATTTTTCCCTCCCCCTTGATGAGGCTGTCTAAAAATTTAACTTTTAGATGGATTGACGAAATGAGTGAAGCGAATTTCGTTATATATTAGCCAAAACAAATTTCACTTCATTCAATTTGTCACTCCAATCAGTAGTTTTTAGACAGCCTCTTGATGGGGGAGGGAAAGGGTGGGGGTGAAACGATTTAAACACTTTTCACCTTTCCTTATCGATCCATTACGAGGATTCGCGATACTGCTAATTATGCTAAATAGGGAAACTTTTACCATTTGTTTCCCTTTATAGAATACTATAGATAAAGAAATTTTGGCCACACTATAAGACTGTAATTATAGGTGAAGTCTTTGGACATTTAACGGATTTTAGCCAAAAATAATTTCTTGACATACCATTTCTGTAAATATACAATAAATGTATATTATGAGAAACGATAAAGCCGCGACTAGCAAAAAGATTATCGAACTTATATCTAATTTAGCTTATTTTGAACTAGCTGATTTAAGTGTTGTAAAAATCGACAAAAACTATCTTAAAGTTTTGTTATCTCGTTTAATAAAAAAAGAAAAAATTGCCCAGTTAAAAAAAGGAATGTACGTCTCAAAAGACTATCTTGATAAAATTCAAAAGGAAGATATCTTTTCTGATTATTATGAATTTATTGCTAATCTCTTGTATAAGCCGTCGTATCTTAGTTTGGAATATGTTCTTTATGAGAATAATATTTTGACAGAAAGTCCAAAAAATTTTACTTCAATTTGTCTTAATAAAACTAATAATTTTTCAAATAATTTAGGTAATTTTTATTATCATAAAATAAAAAAAGAATTATTCACTGGATTTAATATTTACAAAAAGAGCGACTTTTCTATTTTTAAAGCCTCCAAAGCCAAAGCACTTTTTGATTTTCTTTATTTAAGAAAGAATATATTAATAGATTCAAATTCAATTAAAGAATTAAGGTTAAATTTAAAAAATTTTAAAAATATTGAAAAAAAAGAATTAAAAAAATATATTTTTTTAGAAAAATCTAATAAGATGAAGATGATTTTTGATTCACTTTTTTAAATCTATGGAACAGATAAAGCCGATATTAAAAAATTTAATTGCGAAATCAATAACAAAAAACAATCTTTACAAACGAAATTTATTAAAAGAATATTTACAAATTTTAGTTTTAGATTTTATTTATGCCAATCCAAAATATAATAATTTGATTTTTTATGGAGGTTCTTGTCTTGCTCATTGTTATGATTTGCCTAGACTTTCCGAAGATTTAGATTTTATTGATATAAAAAAACAATATAAAATTGAACAGTTAGCCAGTGATTTAAGAAAATATTTTCAAGATAATACAGATCTAAAAATAAAAACAACGGTTCAGAAATTTCGAATTTATCTAAAATTCCCTATTCTTTGGGAATTAAAAATTGCCAGAAAGCCTGAATCAAATTTATTATTTTTAAAAATAGAAATTTATTCAAAATTTGATTTTTGCAAAAAATATGAAATTGACGTTGTTCCATTATTTAAATTTAATCATTCAATTTTGGCTAGAACTTTTGATTTGCCAACTTTAATGGCGACCAAACTTAGAGCGATATTTCTGCGCAAATGGGAAAAAGTAGATAAAAAAGGCAAAACTTTCGTTAAAGTTAAAGGCCGAGATTATTTCGATTTAATGTGGTATTTGCAAAAAAGAATAAACCCCAATCTCAACTGCATAGAAATGGTCAAAAATAAACAAAATTTAAAAAACAATTTGCTTGAAAATATAGCCAAAATCGACCCGCAAAGCATTTATCTTGACTTGGAAGCACTGATTGAAGATAAAAATTTTGTTAAAAATTTAAGTAAAAATATTAAAAAAATTTTGAAAAATAGCATCGAAAAGAATTTAAGTTAATAATTAAAGTGTTTAAAATTTGCTTAAGATTACACTTTTTTTAAAAAAATTTGACTACTGTAATATAGTTATTCGATAAAATTAACCGATTTTAACTAATATTTCTCTTTGGAAATGGCTGATAAATAATAAAAATAACTTAATGCTTTAAAAAATTTTATGCCAAAAATAGGTCGCAATGATTCCTGTCCTTGCGGATCAGGTAAAAAATATAAAAAATGCTGTTTGTTAAAAGAAGAAGAGAAAGAAAATCAACAAGAAATAAAAGTACGTTCAACACAAAAAGCATTTGATTATATTGATGAAAAATACCCGCAAATTATAGAGAAAGTTTCTTTATTATTGCTAGGGCCGTATCTCGAGGATATTAAAAAGAAACCAGACTTAATCCCGCCAGATTTTTTGCACCAGCTTATCAATGAGTATATGTTGATTGATTTCGAAGACGAAGAATTGGACACAACATTACTAAAAATATATCTGAAAGAACAAGGACCCAATTTATCACCAGATGAACTAAAATATTTAAATGCTTTAGTTAATACTTTCAAGACTCTTTATGAGGTTTTAGAAATTAAAGAGGACAGAGAAGTTTTATTGCAAGATTATTTTTCCAAACAAAAATTTTTAGTGAAGGAAAAACTTGGAACTAAAAATTTTGTAAAATGGGACTTAATTTTTGCCAGAATAGAAAAAATTAATAATTTCTATTATTTGACTGGTCCAGTCGTAGGGTTTCCCCGCGAGGCAGATTTCCAGCTTAATGAATTAAAAAAAATATATAAAAAAGAAAAGAAATTATATAAGAATAATCAAGAAATGTGGCTTTTTGATTTTCGTCATTTGATGACGCCTTTAATTTTTCAACAACTGATTGATTATTATATTAATTTCAAATTAACAATTATTAATAAAGAAGGAGATTTGTTTACTTTTTGCCAAGCTAAAAGTCAAATTACGAATTATGATGAAATTAAAAGATATCTTTCTGAGAATTTTGAACTTGCTTCAGACGAGCCAAAAGAAAAAGTTTATAGCTGGCTTGATAAAAACAATTCGGTAATCGCTTCTTTTTATTTAAGAAGAAATGAATTGATTATTGAAACAAATTCCGAAGAAAGGCTAAAAAGAATTAAAAGAAATTATATCAAAAAATTATTATCTTGGACTAAAAATTGGCAATATACAATAAAAGATATTGATGCGACATTAGCGGAACATAAAGATGAAGAAGTATCATCATCTCAAGACGAAGTCTCTCTAGAAATTGCTGATCAAATCGCCAAAGATTTTTTGAAAAAACATTATAAGAAATGGTTAGATATGCCCATTCCAATGCTTGATAATTTGACACCACGAGAAGCAGCTAAGCAAAAAACAGCTAAAGGCAAATTAGTCGAACTTTTAAAGTTAATGGAAAATCGAAGAGAGCGGGGAGCAAGAGAAGACAGCCAATTAAACCCAGAATGGGTAGATATAGAAAAGATAAAAAAGGAATTAGGGGTGGAGTATTAATTGATCTATGGGCATTTTTCCAGGTCCAGCAATTTTAGCAGTAATAAATTTATTTTTAATTGGCATAGTTCTGACTTGTTTAGGTTTAATTGCATTATACATCGCTAATATTCATTCCGAAGTAACTGGCCGGCCGATGTATGTGGTGAGGAGGAAGAATTTTTAAATAAATATGAATCCTAAAGTTTCAATAATCATTTTGCATTATAAAGATTATAATGATACAAAAAAGTGTATTGAATCATTGTTAAGAATTTCATATAAACCGTCAGAAATTATTGTGGTTGATAATAGTTTAGATAAAAGTGAGGTAGAGAAATTTAAAAATAATTTCGGCAACGAAATAACGTTAATCGAAAATAAAAAAAATTTAGGATATGCTGAAGGAAATAATATTGCATTAAAAAAGACGATCAAGACGAGTAATTATTCATTACTTCTTAACAATGACACTGTTGTCACCCAGAATTTTTTGGAACCCTTAATTGATATAATGGAGAAAGATAAAACTGTTGGTGCTGTTCAGCCTAAATTATTAGATATGAACAAACGGGATCATTTTGAGTATGCAGGGGCTGCTGGCGGATTTATGGATGTTTATGGTTTTCCATTTACACGAGGTAGAATTTTTAACTATATAGAAAAAGATATAGGACAGTACAATAATCAAATTGATGTAGTTTGGTGTTCAGGGGCTGCTATGCTGATAAGAAATCAAATTTTAAATAAAACAGGCTTTTTTGATCCAATATTCTTTGCATATGCTGAAGAGGCTGATTTGTGCTGGCGAATTCATTTTTGTGGTTATCGAATGATCTTTGTTCCAAACTCTGTTGTATATCATAAAGGCGGACTAACAGGCAAAGTTAAATTTAATAAGATTTATTTAACCCATAGAAATGGACTTTACATGCTTTTTAAAAATTATTCATGGTTTGAAATATTAAGATATTTGCCAACAAGAATTTGTTTTGATGTCGCAATTTTTTTTTATTATTTATTTTCTTATCCATTAAAGTTTATTTGTTTAGCGGTGCCAATGGGGTATTTAGATTTTCTTCTCAATTTTTTCAAGGTATTAAGAAAAAGAAAAGAGAGTCAGAAATTAAAGAAACAATGTCGCAAGGTGTACCCACTTTATAAAAAAAGCATTTTGATTCAATATTATTTTTTTAAAAAAAGAAAATATAGTGATTTGAATGTCTCTAGCCTATGAAATGTCCATTATGCAATTCAACAGACATAAAAATTGTTTATTCGAATATAAAAGATTATTTATGTAAAAAATGGCACTGTCCTCGGATTAGGGGGATGAAAGTAGGTTTCTAATCCAAGAATAGGGCTGATTTCCTTTTGTGATTTTGTTTAGTTTTTGTTGATTAATTATTGGGTTTAAACTGATCGGGTTTTTAC
>JBFLZX010000058.1:0-6261 GCA_040756075.1 Patescibacteria group bacterium
TTTACCTCGTAATAAAACAGAATTAATTGCGAAATTGCCAGAAATATTTTATATACTAGGTTTGATTTTCGTAATAATTGGCGGATATTGTGCAATGATTGTTCCTTATGATACATTTAGAAATTTGAATCCAGGAGAGGCAGAGTTTTGGCATTCATCTATCAACATTATGGGATTATGCATGATTGTCTACGCTAGTCAGTTTTCTATTGGAATATTGCTTTTAGTATTGTTGGAGTGGCTTGAAAAAAAGAGATTAGACAAAATGACCTTTGAAGAACGGGAAGAATATTTTCGACAGCAAGAAAGAATACAAGAAGAATTGGAAAGAGAACAAAATGCAGAAGCCTATCGTTATTCGTAGTAGAGTCCCGTTATCAGCGGGACTTTTTTTAAAGAAAATGAACGAATCTTGCATTCTTCGCCCTGATGTATCGAGGCGAAAGGCTTTGATTTTTCTGTTGCCAAAGCAAGAGCAGTGGGGTATTCTAAAAGGTGCAAGATAAATTATAAAATTCAAAATTATGATTCGAAGAATCAAAAATAAATATGTGGTGTTGTCAGAAACTACTGGTCGAAAATTTGGCACGCATGAAACTTCAAAAGAAGCTAAAAAACGATTGAGGCAGATTGAATTTTTTAAACACAAGAAGAGTCGTTAGTTTTTTACTAAGAGAAAGACTTAAATTTAATAATATGATCCATCGCGGTATTGCGACTTTTGGTTTAGATTATGGGAAATGTCCGAGGTGGCTTTTTGAAAGAATGGCGCGGCTGGGGCGCGAGATGGTGCGCATAATTGTTGAAGAATACGGACCGGATGAGTTTGTCAAAAGAATTGCTGACCCAGTTTGGTTTCAATCTTTGGGCACGGTTTTAGCTTTTGACTGGAATGCTTCCGGTTTGACAACGATTTTAACCGCCGCATTGAAAGATGCGATTCGCGGTCAAGAAAAATCTTTAGGAATTTTTATTTGCGGCGGCAAGGGAAAAACTTCGCGCAAGACGCCGGAAGAAATTCAAAATTGGAGCAATATTTTAAGTTTACCTCAGCCAAAAACCAACAATTTAGTTTACAATTCTAAAATGGCGGCAAAAGTGGATAGTGCGTTAGTGCAGGATAGTTTTCAAATTTATCATCATAGTTTTTTCTTTTCTAAAAACGGCGCGTGGAGTGTTGTTCAGCAGGGGATGAACGCGCAAAATCAGACTGCCCGGCGGTATCATTGGTTTTCAGAAAAAATTACCGACTTAGTTTGCGAGCCGCATATGGGGATTGCTTCACAAATAAAATCACCAACCCTAGATTTAACTGCCAAAAAAAGTCAAAAAAATCAAAAAATCAGCACCGAATTAGTGCAAGGAAATTATATAAGCTTGATGAAAGATATTCAGATTTTGCGACGGCATTCTTCAGAATTATCCAAAATGATTTCGCTAAAATCTCGGCGTCAAAAAACAACTTTTTTAAATTTAGAAAATCAAGAATTTTATTGGCATCCAGTTGTTTTGGAAGATTTTTCTAAAAGTAGATATTTAGAGAAAATTTTGTGGCAAGTCTGTCAGCATAAACCGAAAAAATATGAAAATCTCCTGTCGCAAGAAGGAGTTGGGCCAAAAACTATCCGGGCTTTGAGTTTGGTTTCTGAAATAATTTATGGAGCTGACCCGTCTTATGAAGATCCAGCCCGATATTCTTTTGCTCATGGTGGCAAAGACGCAACGCCTTATCCAGTTGATCGCGAAACCTATGATCAAACAATTAATTTTTTTCAAAATGTAATCAATAAAATGAAACTGCCGATTTCTGAAAAAATACAAATGCAAAATAAAATTTACAAAGAAGGCACATAATTATATAATGAACTTAATAATGATAGCGAGTTATCCTTATATTTGTCATTCTGAGGGAGTCCCGATTTCATCGGGACGACCGAAGAATCCCACTGATAGCAAGGAGATCCTTCGTTAACGCTCAGGATGACACTGTCTTAAATATTTTCACTTTCGATCTTATCTTAACGTAAAACTAGAATAACTCGGTACAAGTTCAAATAACATTACATCTATAAAAAAACTTATCTTATTTGTTGGCGCTCTTTTTGCCATCGCAATTCTGTTTTTATTCCGCGCTGCTCCTGCTAAAGCCTCTTTTGACATCACACTCGACAATGTTTCGCCAACTGATATTACTGAAGTTACTGATCTTGCTGTTTCTGGGGACATGATTATGAAATATTTTCGTACTACATCTCCAGCTGGGACTGAATATACTTTTGTTTTCAATATTTCGGACACCGGTGGCACGCCAGTGGCGTATTGTCCTTTTCTTATTACTGGCGGAGTGAGGGTTAATAGTTTTACTTATGACAGTGCAACGCAAAAGATGACATTAATTGTGAAAACTGAAGATCTAAACCTGCCGTCTGGCACTGTGTCATTGATAAGCCTAATTTTTACTTCATTAGCAGAAAGTGTCGAATATCCGCCTGTTGCGGTGGCTGGCGCATATATTGCCTCAACAGTTTCGGAGTTTTCTTTAATACTGCCCCAGCCAGGCATGCCCGAAATGGGTATTTCGCTTACTGGCGATCCGAATACTTCCACATTTTTCAATATGTTTGTTCCAGCAGCAACCCTTGCTTATATGAGCGAATTGTCAGGCAAAACAATTGGCGTTAAAGATTTAGCGGTTTTTATTGATGATAAACAAGCTTCAACTAATGTAACAGAATTAAATGGCGGGGGATTTATTGATATTAATATTACGTTTTCTTCTGGTGATACAACTACTGGTGCAGCGTTCCAAAATGGCGAAAAAGTGACCAAGGAAATTATTGCAAAACAGAAACTGCCTTTAAGTTTTGCGGCAAAAAAAGAAATTATCAAGAAAAATAAAACTGCTGAATTTTACGGCTGGCTGGAAAAAGGAAAGAAGAATCAAAAAATTGTAATCTTGCGCAAGAAAAAAAGAGAAAAAAAGTATACCCAAATTGCAACAGTAAAAACAAAAAAATCCGGACATTTTTATTATAAATCTAAAGCTAAGGCAAAAGGGACTTATTATTATAAAGCTGTTTATAAAAACAAAAAAAGTCCAGTAATAAAATTAAAAGTTCTTTAATGGAAAAGAAAATTTTAGTCGCTATTTTAATAATTTTAATTCTTGCTAGTTTAGGGATTGGCGGAATTTTTATTTAGCAAAGATATTCCATCAAACCAAAGCTAGAAGAAGAGCCAGTAAAAACCAAAGCCCAGGTGCTTAAATTAGATCCTCAGAAGGAAGCAACTCATCTCTCAAAAGTGGCGGAAACAAAAGGCGCTTATTTTATGCGGATGTTTGATGTACGCTGGAACGACCTTGAGCCAGAAAAAGGTAAATTTGACTGGACCATAACAGATCTTGGCATGCAGTTTGCTAATCGAGAAGAAATCTATTTTCTTTCTATTGTGTGGCCTTATGCTAATTGGGATCAAGATACTTGCCATTCCGGCGCGCGCTACGAATCAGAGCGTCCGGGAGAAAAAGGCGGCAATTTAAAAGTAGGCAAACCTTGTGATATAGCGGCTTATAAAAATTTTCTTAGCAAAGCAGTTGAACGTTATGATGGCGATGGTATTGATGATATGCTGGGTTTAAAATATCCAGTTAAATATTGGGAAATAATGAATGAGCCAGAAATGCAGGGCGGTGCTACTGGCGGTATGGGCGAGGAGTTGAAATTTTTTGTGGGTACACCGCAGGAATATCTTGAAATTTTAAAAGCCAGCTACGAGACTATTAAAGTTGCGGATCATAAAGCAAAAGTCCTGCATGCCGGTATGGCTGGGATGCGGCAATCTTTCCAAGAATTTTGGTCGCCGATTTATCAGGAAGCCGCTTATTATTTTGATATTGCCAATATGCATACCATTAACACTGACACAAAGCGTGACGATCTCTATTTAATTAAGTTTAAAAAATATCTCGCCAAGTTTAGCATTGCTAATAAGCCAATTTGGATTACTGAAACTCAATATGGTGAATTGCAAAAAGCGCCAAGCGATATTCGAGAATTCAATCAATTAATGGCTCGCTCAACAGTTTTTTCTTTGGCACAAGGAGCAGACAAATTATTCTATATTGAGAATTGGCTTTTTTGGAATGGAATGCAGGATCTTAAGGAAAAAGGTGAAAAACCAGAAGAAGCGAAAAAAGATTTTGGTCCAAAATTTCAAAAAATTGATCCTGATGACCCGACACAAAAAACTTATCTTAATTTGATTGACAAGGTAAATTCTTTTGATCACCCTGAAATCCTCAAAGAAGAATATCGAGAAAATGAATCTGATTTTGATGGCGCGAGTTCATTGATTGGTCAGTATAAATTTGTTAAAGGCGATCATGTTGTTTATGCTCTGTGGGGCAAGGCAGAAATTCCTTCTGAGATTTTCGGTCGAGTTAAGGTGACTGATATTTACGGCAACGCAAAGGAAATAGAAGCAAATGATATTGACTTAACAAGTGATGTGATATTTGTTGAAAAATTATAAGAGATCAAAAGGTGACATTTTTTCAAGGTTTGAAAAATATAGTTAAAATTAAATGAAAGACAAAACCGTTTTGGTTGGGGTACTTAAAAATAAGCGCGATCTTGATATTCTTTTAACGAAAAATTGGTATCGGATTCCAAAAGCTTATGCCACGCGCCGGCAATTTGATTATCTTGCTTTTTATCAGCCTACTTTGTTTGGCCGTGGCGGAAAGCGTATTCGATATTATGCTCGTGCTTTGAATTATCAAACTGCTAAAAGAAAAAATTTACTGCCCGATGAGATAAATCATCCCAGAGCCAATGATAATTATCTTAAGATTCGGGTTGGCGAGATCAAAAAACTTTCTCCGCCAATCAGAAATATAATTCCGCGGCGCATCTTTTTTGGCTTTACAATCTTAAATCGTTTGCGAAAATCAAAAAATATTTTACAACTCTACAATGTTGTTCCAACTGAACAAATTGTCCAAGATGGCTTGAGGCAGGCTGGTATTAAGACAATTGCTCAATACCACGTCTCAATTGATAACAAGCGCTTCTGCCTTGATTTTGCTGTATTTTGCAGACAAGGGTCAATTGCAATTGAGTGCGACAATAAAAAGGCTCATTCAAGTTTGCATCAACGAGAAAAAGATAAAATAAAAAATACGATTTTGAGGCGGGCCGGCTGGACAGTGATTCGCTTGTCAGAAGACAGTATTGTTTCGGATTTACCAGGCTGTATGACAAAAGTAAAAAAAGCAGTCCGAAAACTTAGGGGACTTACTTGAGCAGTTGGTTTTAAATAGTATAGATGTCTTGCAAAATAAGTCTGAAAACGATCACTTTTTTGTTGTTTTTAGCCAAAAAGTCTGTCAAAATAAAGCTGGGATCGGTTTTTCGCTACCACTAGCCAAAAAGTGTCTAAAAATTGGTTATTTTGCAAAAAGTCTTATGATAATAATACAAAATCATTCTTCTAATAAATACAAGTTTTTTCTCTAATTCGCTCGAATAATAGAATATTCTTTTTGTACAAAAAGAATTTTATCGATATAATTAAACTAGGAAAAAAGTGAGGGTAAAGAAAGTAGGAGATTTGTCGAGTCTCTAATTCGTTCGAATAAGAGAATAATAAGAACCAAACTAGGAATAAAAATTTATGAATCACATAAAAGAAAAAGAAATGGAGAAAATTTTAAAAGCTTTGGCTAATCGCCGACGGCTAGCCATTCTTGCTTATCTTAAAAAGAATGGTGAGGCAACGGTAGGGAATATCGCAAAAAAGATTAATCTATCTTTTAAAGCGACTTCAAAACACCTTGGCATTCTTTCGGCTGTCAATATTGTAGACAAAAACCAACGAAGGCTGCAAATGTTCTACTATTTATCTGTTTCGCAAAAACCTTTAGTAAAATATACCATTAATCTCCTTTAATTTTTAATTCTAGTCTTTGGTTTTTGGTTATTTTTGTTGTCTCTAATTCGTTCGAATAAGCGAATACTCCATATAACCAAGTTAAATAAAATCTCTTATAGGCGTATTCGTACGAATAGTAGAATAGTAAAAATAGATGTATGGCTGGACTTTGCAAGCTGTGATATAATGAAATTACAGAATGAACTGGTCTCGGGTTAACATATTTTTTGGTTAAAAAACGTTCTAAAATTTATCATTGAATAGGCAAGGTATCGGAAACCCATAAAGGTGCATCGCAGCTTTTCATAGCGAATGACAAGTTTACGG
>JBFLZX010000059.1:0-6129 GCA_040756075.1 Patescibacteria group bacterium
TAATAAATGATTTTTCTCAACTATTCCACTTCTTTTCCCACTTGATCATACCATTTACAAAACGGACAAGCTTCTGACGGCTTTGGCAAGGGTTTCTCTAAAACTTTTACTGCTTCTAAAAATTTTTTATAAGCCGAATTTGGATTGGTCTTTAAAGTCTGAACATAAACCAACATCCGAAATCCATTATGAAGTTCAGTATGATCTTCGGGATAAAAATAAATTAAATGCCCAATGCCCGAACTTTTCTTTTTATTTGCTTCAAGTAAAAAAGCATAAGAGTCAAGTTGATTTTGATAGGCTTCTAAAACATCTTTTTCTCGAGGATCAGAACTTGAAGTTTTATGATCGACTGGCGTAAATTTATTTTCATTCTGCACTAAACATTCATCTAATCGGCCCATATAACCGTAATATTTGCTATGATGGTAAAAATAAACTTCTTGAAATGGATATTGTAATTTTCCTTTAACTTTTCCTTCAATCATCGGCGGCAATTCTCCTTTTGATCGATACAAATCAAAATATTTTTTAATAACGCTATCGAAACGATTAGCCAAGCGCGAAACAATTCCTTCTGGTTGGTAAATGCCGCGATTATATTGCAGCCAAAAACACCGCGGACATCGGTTCATGCCCCCAAGACCTGAAGGCGATAACCAAATCTTTTTTCCCGCGGCAAATTTTTTCTCTAAATAATCATTGTTTTTTGGCGCGGTTTTTCGCAAAGGCGCGGCTGACTTTTTTGATTTTTTCTTTCCTGGCGCGGCGCCAGAAAACATTGAAATTTGGGACATTTTCTTGTAACGTGTAACTTGTAACGTGTAACATTCTGTTATACGCTATATCTTTTATACGTTCTGTGATATTACTCATTTACCCCGATTGCCACTACCCCTCCCTTAAAATTTCTATTATAGGCTAAAAATATCTTAGTCATTGCTTGACCACGATAATTAAAGACTCTCGCTTGCGGTCTGCTTTTTTGCCTTGAATTTTGCGAAGCGATAATTTCTTCTTTGCCGTCAGAATTCACATCAAAAACCTCGACATTCACCCCGTTTTTATATTTTTTTGGAAAAGCGCGAAACTCTTCAAGCCGCGAAATGCTTCTGTTATTATACCGGAAAACTTTTATTTTGGAAAGTGCGTCAAGTTTAGAAACAATAATTTCTCCATAACCATCGCCGTCAACATCGCCTGTGGCAACATCAATTCCGCCTTGATATTTTTTTTCAAATGGTTTGAATTTTCCAGCTAATCTGCCGCGCCTGCCGCCTTCAGCTTTATATTTATAAATTTTTACTTGCGCTTCGGTTTTCCCAGTTGTTCCGCTGATTATTTCTGCTTTCCTGTCGCCGTCAATATCACCTAATGCAATTGTTGCGCCGCTTGGCAATTTTGGAAAAACATTTTTCTCAAACAAAACTTTTTTCTTTTTGTTATTGCGAAAAATTTTAACCTTTGTGGATTTGCCGGAAAATTTAGAAACCGCGATTTCATCTTTGCCGTCGCCATCAACATCGCCTGCGGCAACATCTAATCCGCCTTTGTATTTTTTTCCAAAAGCATAAAACTGGCTTAATAAATCTCCGTCAGTCTCAAAAATCCTTACCTGTGGCCCGCCACGAGATCCTGCTCCAGCGATAATCTCATCCTTGCCGTCTAGATTAAAATCTCCAGCCGCGATTCTTGCTCCGCCAAAAAAATCTTTCGAAAAAGCAAAAAAATCAAAGCCGCTAAATTTTCCACTAGTTGAAAATTTGCGCAAATGCGCCCGGCCGCCCGACCCGGCAGAAGTAAAAATATTTTTTGCAAATTTATAATTTGGGATTTCAAATTCGTCAAAAATATTTCCTTCGCGGTCAATTGCCCAGCCGAAAATCCGACTTCTCGTTACTTGCAAAAAAATAAAATGACTTATGCTTTTTATTTTTTCGGTCCACCAATTACCAAATGTTTCTTGCTGATATAATTTCGCGCTGCCCCCGCCGGTAACAATATAAACCGTTCCTTCTTTATGCGCCTCATTGCCCAAAATCGGAAAACTTCGCTCATAAAGATGGTCATGCCCGGAAAAAACCGCTCTTGTCTCGTAATCCTCGAAAAGTGGAACGAAACTTTCCTGAATTGCAAGACTCTGACCGTGCTTGCCGGAGCTGTAAGCTGGACGATGGAAAAATGCAATTATTTCGCGATCCTTTGCTTTTTGTAAATCTTTGGTCAACCAATTATATTGTTCACTACCTGTTGTAAAACTTATTTCCGTATTTAAACTAACAAAATGAAAATTTTTATAATTAAAAGAGTAATAATAGGCATTTTCATAATCGCTAAAAGGATCAAAATTAAAAACGCGGAAATAATTGTCGAGCGGCAAATCATGATTTCCGATTGTCGGATAAAAATTACGCGAAAGTCCCAATTTTTTTGGCCGGCTTATAAGCGGCTGCGTGATTTCTTGAAATTCCTCCCAATCGGCCGCCGAATCCCCGCGGCTGACAATATCGCCGGTGTGCAAAATAAAATCTGGATTTAATTTTTCCATCTGCGTCACCAACTCGCGATGAACTTGCGCATTTGCCGGATTCTCTTCGTAAGTCGCGCTGTCGCCGTATACCGCAAAATTAAAAAGATAATCAGTTGTAAATTTTGGAATTGTCTCAATTTGCGCAAATGCTGGAAAAACAAAAATATAACCGGCAAGAAAAAGTATAAAAGATAAAAGAAAGAATTTTTTCATAATTTAACCTCGTGTCTTTTTCATTTTACCAAAATAAAAAAATAAAGCAAAATGCCTTATTTTATCAAACAAAAAATCAATATCCGGAAAATTCGTCTGTCCTAATTTTTTCATTTTTAATAATGGTTTTAATAAAAAATGAAAAATAGTGCTGTCTAAAATTTCAGGCGTACGCCTCATTTTTTGGTATGCCCGAAATTCAAGAAATTTTCTAAAATCTCTAACCCAAGCTGGTTTTGTAGACAAGACAAATTTATTTCAAAATAGGATTTTGGTAAAAAAATAAAAAAATAATGTTGTCTACAAATACGACTCGAGCCGATTTTGTAGACAAACAAATAGAGCAAGAGGAAGACTTCGCTCCTCTACTATATTTTCGGTTCGCTCGCCCCCCACTTTTTAACCATTAATTAAGTAATTAAAAGTTTTAAAATAATTAATAACTTTTTCGTGGTAAAAAAGTGGAGGGCTCGGTCGTCCCGATTCGCCCCGATAAATCAAGGCAGATCAGGACTCCCTCGCTGTCAAAAATAAAAATGGCACAAATTTAGGCCATTTTTTAAATTATTATTATTTTTTGGCTTATTCAAGCAAAAATTTTCCTCGCTTTTTGTAGCGCTTGACGCCTTGTTACTCGGGCATACAACCGCCTATTCCTTGGCAATAGTCCTGTATTTCAAAACAATCGCGGCCAGCCGGACAATTAGGAGCCGACAAATCACATAAAGCATAACATCTAAATTCTCCTCCTTCATATCCAAAACAATCTGTGCCTTGAGGACATAAATCTTTGTATTGACTAGAAGGACCGCACAATTCCTCAAATTGCTTATATGAACAATTATCACAACATATTCCGCAAAACATTCTGCCGTCTAAACTATAATTGATTTCCGAAAAACAATTATCACAATTAGGATTTAAAGGATTGCAAACTTGCCGGCACATCCCCAAATCAAAAGGAGCGCTATAAATATGAATACACTCCAAACCTGGCGCGCAATTCCATGCTTCTAGTTTTTCAAATACTTTTCCGCATTCTGGTCCATCGTGATAATTAGGAATACAAACGCCAAAATTTTCATTATCAATAGAAGCACAAAAATAACCACCGCGGCAATCAAAGTCTTGATAACATTTTCTAAAGCATTCTCCCGAATATTCTCCTTCGACTAAAAAATAAGGATTAACCATCGCACACCAAGACTCGTCTGGACAATCTGCATTGCCAAAACAATGTTGCAGGCAATAACCTCCAGGCCAACCGTCAGGACCCGAAAAACAATTTTCACTTTGACAATCCCCTTTGCTTTTGCATGGATCACCGATTTTGCCTTTTGATTCTTCCGTGCCCAATCTAAAATCCCCCGCCCAAGACGGATAATATTCAAGTTCTGCATGAATTTGTTTTTTCTGTTTTTTATCATAACCATCACTTATGCCGAATTTCGAATCCTCTGTTTCACATTCGGAAAATGCTTCATCAATAGTTTTTGCCGCAGCAATTTTTTCGAAAAAACAAGGTACGGTATGAACATATTCATCTTTAGTCGATACCCACTCATTCCATCCAAGATAAACATTAAGACCTAAACTTCTTAAAGTTTCGGCTAAGGAATAAACTTGTAAACTATGGCATGAACTCATATACATCAAACTCGGAGCAGAAAAATTAATCTGCTGCACCTCAAAAAATCTAGGGCATACCATGTAAAAATTACCCAATGCTCCTTCATAAGACCCTATTCCTAAACCAGCATCAGCTTTTGCAAATCTTAGAATTGCCTGTTCTAAATCATCTACCTTTTCGCCTGTAACAAAATGAAATTGGCCCAAAGAAATGCCGCCATGAGCCATTATGTAAATTATCGAATATTTTCCTAAATTTCGTAATTGATCTAGTGTAAATTTTTCATCTTGAAAATAATCAACAACGTACCCCGCTCCTTCCAGCAAACTTTTTATTTTCGCGTCAAGATCCAAATTAAAATATGCTGGCGCCTCAAAAATCGCGGCATAACCTGCAAACCCAAAACTTAAATAACTTTTTTGAAATTCCAATGGCATTTCCGCGCTTTCCAAATCAGACTGCACACTCGTCAAATAGCTTCCTATAATTCCTGAGGAATGGGAAAACCAAATCGTCGTGCTATCCTCGCCAAGTCCCACATCAACAACACCAGATTTATTTTTCAAATCAGAAATTGTCTGCGCCACTGCTTCATCAAATGAATACCCCGAACTCTCATATTTTTCAAAATCCTGCCGCGCAAAATCCAATAAATTATTTACTTCATTAACACTTTCTGATGAAATTATATTGTCTTTTTCTTTTTTGCCGCCGCAACTAAAAAACAAAATCATTAAAAATACCAAAAAACTAAAACAGCTTTTTGTCATACAACCCCCTTTTTTGCAAAAAGTACTAGACTTAGCTTATTATAAATAAAAATATTTGTCAAAATAAGCTTATTTTTTCTCTGAAACCTTTTCTAAATCGAATAAATTTGCCTTGTCTACAAAACCGGCTCGAGTCGTATTTGTAGACAACATTATTTTTTTATTTTTTTATCAAAATCCTATTTTGAAATAAATATTAAAATAAAAACCGTTCTCCTTAAAATAAATTAATCAAGTTTAAAATAATTAAAATAATTTAAAAAATTCTAAGTAATATTTTGAAGCTATAGCAATAAAATATTACCTTACCTGCATTTTTATGTCTTTTCCTAAATAAATTTCGTACCTTGCAACACAGTATTCTGGCAAGGCGCAGGAGGCAGTAAATCTTGACAAAAATTTTTTATTTTAGTATATATAAATTACGGACTTAAAACTTTTGAAAAGGAGGTAAAAATGAAACGGCTCTTTGTTTTTATTTGGTTTTTCTTTTTATTTTCTTCCTGTCCAGCAACGAAATCGGGGTGGCTTAATCTTACCACGGGCGGCGCCCACCACCAAATCCAGCTTTTTGAAAAAAAGCCGCCAAAAGATTACGGCAAGTATAGAATTTTAGGAAAAGTTGAATTAAAAGAATTTACTGTGTTAGGAGAAGAATTAATGGACTGTCCAAATTATTATCTTCGGGAAAAAAGAGGTAAAGCGCCTTTAGGCCCGGGAATTATTGAAGAACTTCAAGCTGAAGCTTATGAACGCTGGGAAAAAAATGTTAGCGCTTTAATTAATGTTTCTTGTTTTTATGTGACAATTGACAAATATTTCCGTATCTGCGAATGCGAACGGAAAGGACGCATACCTTCTACTGACTATTAACACTTCACTTAATGGTATATTTGTGAGATAATGAAGGCCTATGAAGAAAAATCATAAGTCTTCATTGTCTCGCAAAGACAAGGAGGCAAGACGGCTTAAAGCCGGAAAAATGT
>JBFLZX010000060.1:0-6049 GCA_040756075.1 Patescibacteria group bacterium
TAACTATTTAACTTTTTACTTCCCACTCCGTCCCGTT
Source organism: Patescibacteria group bacterium (assembly GCA_040756075.1). GTDB lineage: Bacteria > Patescibacteriota > JABMPQ01 > JABMPQ01 > JBFLZX01 > JBFLZX01. Next base: position 38 of record JBFLZX010000060.1, read on the forward strand.
TTTTGTGTCACGGATTTCAACTTGCATTTGCAAGAGTTTTTTGCGGATTTCGTCAGCTTTGGTAAAGTTTTTCTCTTTGCGGGCTTGTTTACGCTCGCTGATTAGTTTTAGAATTTCTTTTTCTTTTTCTTTCGGAAATTTTGTTTGTGGCGGATTGGCTAAATTCAATCCTAAAACTTTATCAAACTTTATAAAAAGGGTGTAGATTTTTTTCGCCTTTTTTTGGTTTAATTCATTTTTCGTCAGTAGGGGATTAATTTTTCCAATAAATTCAAAAATCGCTGCCAGCGCTTTTGGAGTATTTAAATCGTCATCCATCGCTTTTTCAAAATTTTGTTTTAATTTATTTATTAGGTTTATGAGATCCTTCGACTCGCTCCGCTCGCTCAGGATGACACTTCGTGCCAGTTTTGAGTTTTGAGATGTGGTTTTGCGCTTTGAGCTTTGCGCTTTGAGCTTTTTAACAAATTCCCAGATTTTTTCCAAACTTTCTTTTGCCTGTTTGATTGAATCGTTTGTAAAATTCAACTTCGTGCGGTAATGAGCTGACAAGGCGAGAAAACGGAAAACAAGAGGGGAGTATCCCCATTTTTCCAAATCTGCAAGGGTGTAAAAATTGCCAAGCGATTTTGACATTTTTTGGCCATTAACTAAAAGATGACGTTTATGCATCCAGACTTGAACAAATTTTTTGTTCAATGCTGCCTCGCTTTCGCGAGGAGTCCGGCTGGATTCCTGCCGAAAGGCGGGGGATAATACTGCCTCAGACTGAGCAATTTCGCATTCATGATGCGGGAAGATGTTGTCTTCTCCGCCAGTATGAATATCAAAAGGCGCGCCTAAATATTTTTGCGCCATTGCCGAGCATTCAATATGCCAGCCGGGATAGCCGCGGCCAAAAGGGGAATTAAATTGCATTAAATGTTTTGGATCAAAAATCCAAAGCGCAAAGTCTCGCGGGTCGCGTTTTTCTTCGCGCACGCCGATTCGCGCTCCGATTTTTAACTTATCTAAAGTATTGCCGGATAATTGGCCATAATTTTTGAATTTTTTAATGTCAAAATAAACACCAGATTTTGTTTTATAGGCAAAGCCTTTTTTTAGCAGAATTTTAATCAAAGCAATCATTTCTTTGATGTGCTTGGTGGCGCGGGGAAATTTATTTGCTGGTTTAATATTTAGTTTTTTCTCGTCGCGCAAAAATGCCGTTTCATAAAAACGGGCAATATCTAAAGGTGATTTTTTTTCTTTTATTGCTCTGTATTCAACTTTGTCCAAGCCTTCATCTTCACTTAGATGCCCGACATCAGTGATGTTTTTAATATGCTTTACCTTATAGCCTTTATATTCTAAATATCGGCGCAAAAGATCAGCAAAAATATAGGCCGAGAGATTCCCAATATGAGCATAATCATAAACTGTCGGCCCGCAGGTGTAGATGCCAACGTGTTTTTTGTTTATGGGTTTAAATGATTCTTTGCGTTTAGTGAGGGTGTTGTATAAAATAAGAGACATAGTTTTAAAATTTCAAAATCCTAATTTCAAATTTCAAATCAAGTTCAAAGCTCAAATTATTTGTTCTTTAAAATAGTAGAAAATATCAAAGTTAATTCATGCGCTTCTTTCCAGAGTTTTCGGCATTTTCCCTTTTCATCTTGATTTGCACAGGCGATCATTCTGACTGAGCCAGTGAGTTGTTTCCTTCGATTCTTTTTTACAAATTCCAATTTTATGACAAAAATCTTTTTTTGATTCTGCACAACTGCTTCCATATAATTAGCGCCAATACTAGTAGCGGATCGAATTAATTGTGAGATTATTGGACGATTAGTAAAATCATTAGGAAGAGATTTTGCGAATTTAATGATTATTTCTCCAAACTGCGCTGTTTTTTCTTTTAAGTCAAATGTTTTTTTGATATTTGGATTTTGGTTTTGATTTGTCATTTGAACTTTGAAATTTGAACTTAAAACTATTCTTGATTATAGCACTTAATTTTTTGTATTACAATAATAATTTAGTAGAACTTTGGTTTATATAACGAAAAAAATTTGTCCTTCGGACTCAATTTTTTCGGCAACCAACAAAAAAACAGCGTAAAACGCTGTTAATATAAATTTTTTATGCAGTAGGCCGCGGGCCAATAGCTAATACTCTTGTATTAAAATCTTTGATAAGATCAGGCAATTCGCTAAGGGAAGAAATCACAAATTGCGCGCCAGCTTCTCTAAGCATATCAGCAGAAACAGAAGTAGCAATGCCAATTGGCAGAATTCCATATTTTAAAGCAAGACGCATATCTGGTGGGCCATCGCTGACAAAAAATGCCCGGGCAAAAAAGTCATATGGCGTTAAACCTAAATTTCCGGCAAAATACATTAAATGGCCAATTCCTTTTTTAATTTTAACTTCGCGGTCTGTACCAAGCCAAACAGAAAAATAATTTGGATGCATATGTCGCACCACCCTTGCGTTGAGTCTGTCTTGTCTCGCGTTGGAAGAAATAAAAAGTCGGCAACCCAAAATCTCATAAAGAAGTTTTGCGGTTTCTATTGCTTCGGCAAAAAGCGGAGTGGGAAAATCTTTTATCCGTTCTCTTAATTCTTCTGCCATTTCGTTTGTTTCCTCATTTTCTAATATCATTCCTGCCTCATTCATTAAAAGCAATTTAAATTGTTGGTCAAGGGCAAGTCCGCCTGTTTCTTTAAAGAATCTTTCACTAGTTTTTTCGTCTAAGCCATATCTTTTAAAAATAATGTCGGCAAAAACTTTAGTGACTGAGTCAACAGTATCAAAAAGAGTCCCATCAGCATCAAAAATCCCAATTTTTAAAGTTGTTTGCTCTTCCACTACGCCCCCCCCAATGAAAAAGGAACTAATTTAATCATAATTTATAATTTTGTTCAAGTCAATGCAAATTATTGACGAAAAAAATGTAAAGAGTAGAATAAAATTAGGAGAGTCCTTTAAATCAGAGGGGGGCGTATGCCAAAAAACGATGAAGATACTCAACCAGACGGAGCTATGCCGCAAGATAGAACATTGCCAGTAGAAGTTGGTGCGCCTGCACTTACTAGAAAAGATAGAGGCGGAGATTTAGTTGTTCCTTTTGGCGCTGATGGAATGGGGAACAAGGATTTTGCCCCAGCCGTTTCTAACGGTGTTAGCATATTTTCCCCTGGCACGCAGACGATAAATTTAGATGAAATAGAAATTCCGGATGAAGTAATTGCTTTAGTTAAAAGAGAAATAGCTTTGCGCTATAGAATTGTTCCGGTTTCAAGGCAAGGTTCTAAATTAGTTGTTGCAATTACTGATCCCAGTGATGTTTCAGTTTTAGATGATATTAGGTTTGCTACAGGATTTGTAGAAGTTGAAGCTTTAGTTGCATCAGAAGAGGCAATTAGGGGCGCACTTTTAAAATATTATCAGATAAGCGATGAAGACGAAGATGATGTAAGTCTTGACGATATTGTAGTTTCTGGCGGAGCGCTAGATAATGAAGCTAATTCTGATTTAGACCCAGCCGAACTTGAACGCAGAGTGTCCGAAGGCCCAGTTGTTCGTTTTGTGAATAGAATTTTAGCCGAAGCAGTTTATCGCAGCGCTTCAGATATTCATATTGAACCTTATGAAAAAGTTTTGCGCATTCGTTTTTGTCTTGACGGTGTTTTAGCAGATAGAATGAGAATGCGATTAAGCGATAATAGAGAATTTGCCGCGGCAGTTGTAAGCAGGATTAAAGTAATGAGTAATCTAAAACTTGACGAGAGAAGATTGCCCCAGGGTGGCAGGCTGCGGCTTACTTTTGGAAAGGGTAGTAAAAAAAGAGAAGTAGATTTCCGTGTTTCAATAATTCCTGCTTCTTTTGGTGAAAGCGTGGCTTTGCGAATTTTAGATACCGGGGCTTTAGTTCTTAATTTGGAAGGTTTAGGATTTGATGATGATCAGCTTGCGATATTTCAAGCCGCGATTTCAAATCCCTGGGGAATAATTTTAGTGACTGGGCCAACTGGTTCAGGAAAATCAACAACTTTGTATTCTGCGCTATCAAAAATTGATAGAGGACGGCTTAAGGTTGTGACGGTTGAAGACCCAGTTGAGATTTTACTTCCGGATATTGTTCAAGTTCAAGTGGATGAAAGAATTGGTCGAACTTTTGAAAATGTTTTGCGAGAATTTTTGCGCCAGGCGCCAAATGTAATGATGGTTGGCGAGATTCGGGATTTTGAAACTGCCCAGACGGCAGTGAAGGCCGCAGCAACCGGCCATTTGATTTTTTCTACTTTGCATACTAATGATGCAGTGTCAACAATTTACAGACTTTTAGATATGGGGATTGAGCCATTTTTTGTTGTTTCTTCTTTAATTCTTGTCTTGGCCCAGCGGCTTTTAAGAAAAAATTGCAAGCACTGTTTAGCCCCGGAAGATGTAGGGCAACTTACAATTTCCGGCTTGGGTTTGAGTGATGAAAAACTTGCAAGATTGAATCCTAAAAAGGGCCGAGGCTGTTCAAAATGTAATAACACAGGATATAAGGGTCGGACCGTGTGTGCTGAGATATTGGTTTTAACAAGAGAAATTCAAGAAGCAATTTTAAGAAGAGATTCAATAGGTGAATTGCAGGATCTGGCAAAAAGGCTTGAGATGAAAACGATGCGCGATGTTGCATTAGAAAGGGTGAAACAGGGAATTACTAGTCTTGAGGAGGTTTTGAGGGTTGTGAAATAAAAAAATACCACCATGTTCGGTGGGTTTTTTAGTTGAGAATTATTTTTTGAGAGAGCCTCGGTTATTAAAATTTTAAGAAATAGTTCCAGCCTCAACGATTTGTGAACGGGGGATACCTGACCATTCTGAAACAATATCTTTTATATCTTCAACTTCAACTTCTGGTCGGGCCAATTCTTTTTGGTCTTTTTCATATAAAACCGTCAAATGATTAATTTTTTCTTTGGTTTTTAAAATTCGTTTATTTAAATTTTCAAGCATTTTTGGGTCAGCGGCAGCAGCTTTTGCTTCTTCCATTTTTTTAAGTCCATTTTCTAGACCTTTAATTTTGTCAGGAATGCTTACTACCGCAAGCCTTATTTTTGCCGCGGCCTCGTCCATTAAATCAATTGCTTTATCGGGTAAAAATCGGTCTTTAATATATTTGTCAGAAAAAACTGCCGCGGCTTTAAGGGCGTCATTAGTAAATTTTACTCGATGATGATTTTCATAAACCGGGGCAATACCTTTTAAAATTTCAATTGTCATTTTGATTGTTGGCGGGGAAACAGTGATTGGCTGAAAACGTCGTTCTAAACTTTCGTCGGGTTTAATATATTTTTCAAAATCGTTAATTGTTGTTGCGCCAATTGCCTGAAGGTCGCCTCGGGCCAGCGGCGGCTTTAAAATATCCGAAGGATCAAGAGCTCCTTCTGCGCCTTTTGCCTCCAGGATTGTGTGAATTTCGTCAATAAATAAAATAATTTGCCGCTGGGCATTGCGAATTTCTTCCATAATTTTTTTAAGCCGCGCCTCAAATTCGCCGCGGTATTTTGTTCCAGCAATTAAGGCGCTGATGTTTAAAGCCAGTACTCTTTTATCGCGCAAACTTTCGGGAACATTTCCTTCAACAATACGTTGAGCCAAGCCTTCAACAATCGCGGTTTTTCCAACTCCGGGTTCGCCAAGTAAAATTGGATTATTTTTTGTCCGACGGGACAAAATTTGAGTTGCTCTTTCAATTTCCATTTTTCTGCCAATCACTGGGTCAAGCTGGTGAGTTTTTGCTTCCATAGTTAAATCCCGGGAATACATATCTAAAATTGGCGTGGAACTCCCGCCAAATTTAATTGAACCGATTATTTTTTCTCGGTTTACCCAAATGATGTAGCCGATGATAATTGCGCCGACAAAAAGGAGAATTTTGAGGTCAGTGGACATGCGCGCTTCGCGCTAAAATCAAAATTCAAAAATCAAAATGCAAAAATGATGTTGGGCGAAATTTTGCTTCGCAAAATTTCG
>JBFLZX010000061.1:0-5896 GCA_040756075.1 Patescibacteria group bacterium
CATCACACAGATGCCCAGAATAACCGGCAGGATTAATAAGCTCAACTTGTTCCAGGCAAACCAATATCCTGCCAAGGAAAGAAAAATTAACATTCCGCCTAGAATTTCTAGAAACATATTATATTCCTCCTTTTAAAAAGAATAGTTTATCTTAGCGCATTTTTTGATTTTTGTCAGATCTGAAATAAATTATCTATAACGTTACTAGCCACTCAGTGCAAAAAACATACTGCCACTATGGCATACTGAGGAAAATCTTTTACAAGTGGTTCAGGCAGTTTAACGAGGATAATATTTACAGCATAAGATATTTAGAGATAAAGTACTGTGGTACTGTGGATAATCAGCCTTTATAAATTTACACAACATGATAAAATGAAATTAAATTAAAAATATTATTTAATAAAACCTCTATGAAAAACAAAATTATTATTTTTGTCATCATTATTTTCGGATCGTTTTTCTGTAGAGAAACCATTGGAGCGATTACGCTTCAAGGAAATTCGTTAAAACAGCTTTCGGGTTATCAGATCCAGCCAGCTAATGTTACTTATTACAGTCCAATGGTTATTGACAGCACTCTAACAGTTAATAAACCTGGATATTTTCCTTCGGGCGTTCATGTGGGGCAAACAGGAGGCGAGGGAGGAGTAACTTATTTTAACGGAACAATACTTAATGCTTCTGCCGGCAATAAGCCTGTAACGATTAGCGATGACCTGCGCGTTGACGGAAAAATTATTCGTTACAACAAAGAAAAGCTGGCGCCAGTGCAAATTAAATCAGGATTATTTTTGCAAGGTGATATTTACGGTTATAAAGATTTAATTACTTTTGACGACAATGTAAAAATAAAAACAGGAAAAAAATTGACGATAACTGGCGTAACGATTGAAGGCTTGTCGGTTAGCACTTCGCAAATTGCTAATGACGCAATGACTTCAGCAAAAATCAAAGATGGAACAATTGTTGGATCTGATATTTCAAGTTCTGCAGAATTAAACGTTAAAAAAATTGAATTATCTGACAATGCTACGCAAACATATTCAAAAAATGGAATAATAAAAGCCGTTGCTTATATAAGTTCAACAGGCGGTGTAACTCGTTCTTGGAATCCTGCTTCGCAAGAATCAATTTCTGTCACTCATACCGAAGGAAGCACTACTTACCAACTTAATTTTCATTGGGATGTTTCCGGCCGTTATTTTCAAGTTACGCCAGTTAGCACAAATAGTGCGATTACCGCCACAGCAAATTTTAATGCCAATAGCCAGATTATTGATGTTTACACTTCAGCGGAGAATGCTTTTATCATTACAATATACTAAATTTTAAAATTAAACTAAAACAGTCCTGACTCATTGGGGCTGTTTTTTAATAAATGAAGCCGATCCCGCGGCAAGACGTGCTGGGTATTGGACAATCGTAATGAAAAAAGGTGATTTTAATAATCACCTAATTCATAAATCTTTAACTAAATTTAAACGCCATCTTCTTATTGCTTTCATTATTTCTCTTTCGTGACCAGCTTCAGCAACATCTTGTAAAATTTTAACTATATGAAGAGCATGCGTGCCAAATCGTTCAATTCGCTGTTCTCTATTGGCATCAGAATATGTTCGATTTAAAATCCCTCCGCTATTTTGAGCATACACTGCCGGATGTGGTACTTCAATTAAGACTGGCCGCGGATTGCATAGATACCAAAGTTTTATCAATCCTTCCAAACAAGTTCCATATCGTTCAAGTTTTAGATTTTCAGCTAAAAATTTTGCCACACGCAGTTTCATTGCCCAAAATCCAGTTAAAGGATCAGTGATATGCTGCCAGCCGGTTATTGATCTGATGATTGCCGTAAAAGCAATATTAAGCAGATCGCGGTCAATTGGAGGAGAAAATCGTTCAGATTCAGGATGGTATCGAGAAGCAGTTACTAAGTCAGCTCCGTTTTGAAGTCGATCTATCATTAAATCTAATAGATTGCAATCATGCTGACCGTCAGCATCCATACTTGCCAGAAAATCACAGTTTTCATCAACTGCCAATTGATAGCCAGTGCGAAGGCAGACACCTAAACCTTTATTGTGTTTGTGGCGAATATAGCGGCATTTTCTTTTTTTTACAACATCAAAAGTATTGTCAGTTGAACCATCATCAACAACAACTATTTCAATTGTAGTGTCAGGAATTTTACGTGCTGTTCCTATTAAACGTGGAAGAAAATACTCTAAACTTGTTGCTTCATTGCAAGCTGGTACAATAATTAGTCCTCGCGTCATCTGTTCTTTCCTCCATGTTTAGTACCAAAGAGCAATGTGTCCCAAGTTCATTGCTGAAGAAAATCAAGATAATTTTATTCAGCAATGAAATTGAGACTTTATTTTATCTTTTCTTGTATATAATCACATGCCTGATTGGCGGTGATTTGTGAATTATCAATTAACAATTTATTTTGGATTTTACTTTTTTCGAAAAATAATCGATATAAGTCCCTTTTTTTCTTAATTTTAGAAAGATTATCATCACCAAAAGGCGCTTCTTTATTCATTTCTTTTCTTTCTTTTAATCTTTTTTCTAGCGCTTCATTATTAAAATCCGCTAAAATGAGAAAAACTCCGATGTTATTTAAGACTTTTTCTATTTCTAAAAAATAATCTTCTAAATTATAAAATAATTTTAAATATACGCTAGCAGTAAGATGAAAACGATTGAAAATTAATTCTTCAAATTTTATATCTTTAAAAATTGGTAAAAAACTTAAAAGTCGTTGTCGATGATATCGTAGAGCTGCTTTGCTATTTTTAATATTTTCTAGAAAAAATGGATGATAATAGCCATGCAATGTTACAATTATTGAATGGACAAATTTTTTTTCCAATTCTTTAACAATACTGGTTTTTCCAGAAAGATTCCCTCCCTCAACTATAATTTTAATAGGTGATTTCATTTATTTAGTTTTGAAATTAATTCCAATTGTTCTTTAGTATTAATGCCTAAACATTCAAGAGGATTGCCAATAATTGAAGCTATTTGATGGCCTTGAGATATTGCTATTTTAACTAAATCTGGCAGATAATACTCTTTTTGTTTATTGCGGTTCGTTATTTTATCAATGTTTTTCCAAAGCCAATCTGATTTAAAACAAAAATAACTAGGACTAACTTCTTTTATTTCTAATTGTAAAGGAGTTGCGTCTTTTTTTTCAATAATTCCAATGATTTCGTTAGCGTCATTTCTCAAAACTCGTCCAAAATCATAAAGAGGCGCTCTCCAGCTGTTAAAATCTTTTACAATCGTCGTCATCATTGTTAAAACCCGTTTTTCTTTTTGATGCAGAAGATCAAGATTTTTAATAGTTGAACTCGAAATAAAGGGGTGATCGCCGTATAAAACTAAGATATTATCAACTTTTCCTAAAAAGTGATTTTTTGCACAAGCTACAGCATGGCCGGTTCCTAATTGTTCTTTTTGTAAAATATAATCGTATTTTTTGCCTAAGCACTGTTTTACTAAATTTGCTTTATATCCAACCACAATTAAAGGTTTTTTACAAATTTTAGCTTGATTAATTGAATCAATTAGATATTGAATTATTGCTTTTCCATTAAGCTCGGTTAAAACTTTAGGTTGACCGTGATTATTCATTCTTATTCCCTTACCGGCTGCTAAGACTATAATCTGTGTCATATTTAATTTAATTAGTTTGGATTTGGATAAATTGAAAAATATATTTTTTATAATATTATCAATAGATTTAAATTTAGTCAATAGAGTATGTATCGTTAATAGTGTACAGTTAGTAATATAAGGTAATATTTTAACTATATATTTATTTCTTTAAATGTGGTAAAATAGAATCACAAAACGTATAACATATAACGTATAACGCAAGTAAAAAAAATTACACGTTACAGGTTACACGTTATACGACAATATGTTTACAGAAAAAGATCTTAAGACTTTAAATAAAATTCAAACAAAAACTCCAACAATCAGCCTTTATTTGAATGTTGATCAGAAAGTTCTCAAACCCGAAAGCATCAGGACAAATTTTCGAAATCTGTTAAAAAAATTAAAGAATGTGTTTGAGGAAGAATTTTTGGCAAAAATTCGCCGACGTTTTAGATTAAGGCTTGCAAAAAACATTCGCAGTCTAGTGTTTTTTGCAAATCCATTTGAAAATATTTTTTACGAATACGAGCTTCCGCGGCCAGTCAAGACCTGTCTTTGCTTAGAAAAAAATCTGCATCTCGCGCCGCTAGTTAAAATTTTAGACGAATATGAACGTTATTTAGTGATTGTTTTTGATAAATCAAAGGCAAAAATATTTTCTATTTATTTGGGTGAGATTCAAAAATCAAAAGAAATTAAACAGGATTTTCCTGGAAAGCACAAAATGGGCGGCTGGAGTCAGACGCGATATCAAAGACACATCAAAGATCACCTTTATCGAAATCTAAAAAAAGTGAAAGAGGAAATTTCAAGGTTAAGCCGCAAAAAAGAGTTTGGTCGTTTAATTTTAGCCGGTCCTCCTGAAGCTTTATTTTTAATGAAAAAGATTTTACCTCAAAATTTGCGCAAGAAATTAGCCGGTGAATTTCGAGCTGAACTTTTTGCAACTTCTAGCAAAATTTTAGCAAAAGCTCGCGAAGCAGAAGAAAAAATCGAACGGCAAAAAGAAAAAGAAAAAATCAAAAAGTGGCAGAAATTTTTAGGAAAGAAAAATAAATCTTGTTCGGGGATGATGAACGTTATTGCCGCCGCCTTGCAGAAGAGAATTTTGGAGTTATATTTAGATCTTAATCTAAAAATATCTGGTTATAAGTGTTTTTCGTGCCATAATTTGAGTTTAGAAAAAAGGGAAGCTTGTTTAATATGCGGAGCAGAAATCGAGAAGGCTGATTTAATAGACGAATTAGTCCAGGAAGTTTTGGCGCAGAATGGAAAAGTAGAGTTTGTGGTAGGCGATAAAGAATTGCAAAACTGGGGAGGAATAGGGGCAAGACTGAGATATTAATGCGAAATATGTATCGTATAACATAAGTAATGTTACACGTTACCAGTTACACGTTACACGAGAATGTTTTTCTATGATCGCCGCGAGGCTGGAATAAAATTAGCCGAGAAATTGGTTAAATTTCGTGACCGCAAAGATGCGGTGGTTTTAGGTTTACCTCGCGGCGGGGTTGTCGTTGCCGCTGAAGTGGCGAAAAAACTTAATATTGAAATGGATATAGTGGTGCCGCGAAAGATTACTGCTCCTGACAATCCTGAATATGCGATTGGTGCGATTTGTTATGATGATGTTATTATTCTAAATGAATCGGAAATAAAAAATTTAGGAATTCCAAAAGAATATTTAAATCGGGAAATAAAAGAAGAAAAAGAAGAAATGAAACGCCGGCAAAAATTATATCGCGGACAAAAGCCGCCGCTTGTTTTAAAAAATCGAATAGTCATTTTGGTCGATGATGGCATTGCTACAGGTTTAACAATGTTAGCAGCAGTAAATTATGTTCTAAAAAAAGAACCTCGTGTTGTTATTATTGCTGTTCCAGTGGGAGCTCAAGATTCGATACACCGTTTTGAAGAAATACAGCAAATTAACGAAGTAATTTGTCTTTATCAACCAGCTTTTTTTGGCGCAGTTGGCGCGTTTTATCAAATATTTGAACAAACTACTGATGAAGAAGTCATTGAGTTAATGGCAGTTCGATGACAAATTAATGGCTCAACAAAATCCCTTAACAAAAATTAGCAATAAGAACAAAGGGTATACTAAGTCTGATGGAACAAGAGTAGAATAGAAATTAATAATAATTAACTCTTGTTTTATGATCGCATTACTTAACCAAATCCCATCAGAAACAAAGATTAGAAAGCATTTAAGGAAAAT
>JBFLZX010000062.1:0-5747 GCA_040756075.1 Patescibacteria group bacterium
GAGCTTGATACGAAAGTCTTTTTTGAACTTTGATTTTTTGCCTTCGGCATCGTTGCACTAAAAATCAATCCCTAACGGGAGAAACTAACAGGAATTTAACGATTCCAGAGCCTTGCAGGCTCTTCCATCCAAATTTGATTTTCCAGCTCTGTTCACTTCGTTCACGAGGGAAAATCAAACTTCGTTAAATTCCGATGTTAGGCGACATATTACTCGGTGGGCTCGAAAACGATTACGATTATTTTTCTTTCAGAAAAATTAGGGGGTCGGCTCGAAGTCGCTTACGCGACAGATAGCTGAAAATCTGCGGATTTTCAGAAATAAAAAAAGAAAAATACTTCTCTTATCGAACCAAAACCAAACTCAAGATATGCTTCGCACATCTTCTAACAAACGATAAGAGGTTTCACTTCGTTCCACCCAAATATTTTTCTTGTTTTTCAAATTTGAGAGGGGCTCACTACAACAAAACAATTAAATTTATAATCTTGCAAAAAATACTATTAATATATGGAATATATACTAGAAAAAGAGCTGAAACCTGAAATATTCACAGACGAATATGAATATTTTTTTACTTTCCTAAATGACCGCTTTGAATATGCTGTTGAAATTTGGATAAAAGAACTCGAAAAAAAATTCAATAAAAAGTTTAAGCCAATTTGGATTTTATCTTCAAAACAAAATGATTTATTCAAAAAGGAAAATTTCATTGTCCTCAATAAAAAACTTCAAGAGATTAAACAAAACCTAAAGAAGAATAATGTAGTCTATCTCGAAGATTATGAAGATACAAATAAAGAATTTTCTGAATCTGAATTTATTCAAGATTTAATAAATAAACTAATTGAAAAACAAGAGAGAGTTTTTATTTTAGGATTTACAAGCTCTTGTTTAGATATTCAAAATCCCAAAGTGAAAATTTTGGGGCCTTCTCCCAAAATCGCAACACAATTTGATGATAAAATCAAACATATTAAATTATTTCATTTTTTAGATTTGCCAAGAAACCCAACAAGGATTTATCAAAGTATAGAAGACATCAAATCAAATGAAAAATATCCTTTTTACATTTCCGCTTCTTACACTTCTGGAGGGCATGAAAGCGGAACAATTTATTCCGAAGGAGATTTGGATATTTTCTATTCAAAATTAAGGGCGATAAACAAAAAACATCCGTTTCTAGTTGCTGATTTAATTACCGACATTAAACTTTCTCCAAATGTCAATGCTGTTGTTTCTGATGAAAAAGATACACGAATAATATGCATCACGGACCAGATTTTAAGAGGAAATCAATATTTAGGAAATATTTACCCTTCAAAGGCTGATGACAAAGAAAAACAGATTTTAATCGAAACAACAAAAAAAATAGGAAATCATCTCGCCAAACAAGGATTTAGAGGTTTATTTGGATTAGATTTTATAATTGATTCTAAAGGCAATGTTTTTGTTGTTGATTTGAATCCAAGAAGGCAAGGCGGATATCTAGTTAATATCTTGATGGATTTGCCAAAGATTAATATTCCTGAATTAGAATTAAAACTTGCATTAGGCGAAGAAATTCCAAATTTTAATTATCAAGATTTTCAAGTTGATTATGCATGGGTTCATAGTAAAATTAAACCTTATTATCGAGAAATGAGCATTCTTAATGAGTTTAAACATTCAAATGTTTTTATCCCCTTTAAAGAAATCGGAGAATTATTCGAATGTTTATTTTACCCAAAAAGTTCTTTATTAATTGCAGGTAATGCTGGATATTTTATCAGAACTGGAAAAGATAGGGAAAAGTTGGTTCATGAAATGATAAGACATATAGAAGAGATAATTTCTAAAGATTTCAAACTTTATTCTTCGCTATAATCCCATATTTTTAATATTTCTTCAGAATTATTTACATAACCAAATAAGTTATCTATATTTTTTAGATTTTGTTTTTTTGACAACTCCTCAAAATCCCCTATCAAATCTTCACAAACAATCACATGAATGCCCAATTCATTAGCTCCTTGAGCAGTTGCCCTAATACATCCCGAGAGAGTAAAACCTGTGAGTATCAGATTCTCTATTTTTTTGTCTGATAAGAATTTTTTTAATCCCTCAGCAGAGAGAGCGTTATAATGCTCCTTGACTATCTCAAAATCTTCATTTTTAGGAAAGATATTGAAGAAATCAAAACCATCCGTATTCGTTAGGGCTATTTTGACTGGTTTCTTATTGCTAAAATTTTCATAAATTTTTTGTGGAGAATTATTATTATTATTATTTTCAGTCATTCTTGTCCAAATTACGGCACAACCCTTCTTTCTGCCTATATCCGAAAACCTCTCTATTCTTTTTATAATCTCGATATTCTCTTTTTCTATCTTTTCTGCATTACTCTCTGAAATATTCAATAATTTAATTAGGGGGGATTTTTTCGAGCAATAATCTTTTTGTATATCTATATTTATTATTGCAGTTTTTTTTGGTTCAAAAAGTTTTAGTAAGGAATTGTAAGAAAATCTTGGCTTTTTTGGGGTTGCCTTCTTCAAGATTTCCATAAAAATCGCCATTCTAACAAAAATCCCATTTTTACTTTGTTGAAAATATTTTGCATTCGGTAATTCATCAAATTCTTTTTCAATCTCATCTATTCTTGGAAGGGGGTTTAAAATTATTGTAGAAGATTTCAGTTTTTGTGCCTTTTCTTTACTAATCCTATATTCTTTTCTTATTTCTTCACTAGCTTCTAAAGGGGTTAACCCACACATGTAAATAACGTCTTCTTCTGAAATTTCAAAATTTTCAGTTTCTTCAAAATTCTTACTCAATTTTAAATATTTTTCAGGCATCTTAAGATTTTGCGGGGAAATCAACTTAATTTTGTTATTTTCAAAAAAAGTTAAAGCAATTAAAAGAGAATGAGCCGAACGAGCATTCTTTAAATCTCCAACTATCGATATTTTTAAGTTATCTAATCTTCCAATTTCTTCCCAAATTGTAAATAAATCTAAAAGTGCTCGTGTTGGATGTTGGTCTTTTCCATTTCCGCAATTAATTATTCTTGAATTAGTACTTATGTTTGACAGGTTTTCTTTAGCCCCTCGAAGAATTTACAAAGAAGTGGATTTTCATTTATAAAGAGCAAACACTGGTTAATGTTTTCTCTTACCCGCCGGATAGTTTTACTGATGGATTTCTTTTGCTGTATACACCAATGCAAAATGTTTGTAAGTAAAAGGTGTAAATCCCATTTTTCTTCTGGTCTGCAGAAGAAAGTTTCCAGATGGAGAAATTGTTTTGCATCCTTAAAATACACCTCAATTAAGAATCTTCTGAGGTAGAGTTTGACAATAAATTTTGCTGCAAACTTTTCTGCATTGGTAGTTAAGAAAATAGGCTCTTCATATTGCCCTTCTTTTGAAAATATTACCCGCAATTTTCCATATGCTTCAAAATTCAAAGTTGCATCATATATCCAGTAAGACTTGCCATTAATTTTGATTTTTGTGTACTGCTTATGCGGGATACTCTTAGCAAGCTCATCCAATCTCGTTTTTGTTTTTTTATCAAGAACCACCTTACTATCGCATCTTAAACGTGAAATGAAAAGTAATTGGTGCTCAAGAATCTTTTCAATCACTAAACTTTTGCAATACCAGCTATCGAATAAGATTATATCGACGTCAAATCTATGTACTAGC
Source organism: Patescibacteria group bacterium (assembly GCA_040756075.1). GTDB lineage: Bacteria > Patescibacteriota > JABMPQ01 > JABMPQ01 > JBFLZX01 > JBFLZX01. The sequence goes on from JBFLZX010000062.1 coordinate 3,690, forward strand.
GTTTCTACCATGTCACTTGCGACTTCCAATTTATTCTCTTCTTTCCCTACAATCTCAGATGAGATTGTAGCAAGTTTTCCGCACTGATAAATTGCTGTTGAAAAGAGTTTCATACCAGAGTAAAATGTGTTATTTGTATGTTCATGATGTATCTGTTGCTTGGGGAAATTCTTGCCTGTCTTCTTAATACTGGAATCATCAAATATGCCTATGCGCAACCCCTTTTTGGGTAAAAATTTTAGGATTGATTTATGAAATATCCGGAGCATTTGTTTAGCTTTGCCCACTAATTTTTCATAACTCCTATGAAACGCTTTAGTTCCGGGCTTAAATCTTAGCAAAGTTGCCTTTTCGCTCAACGACCCCGTTCTGCTGCGAATTGTCGCAGCAAATTCCTGTTTCAGAAAATCGATACTTTTATCAATACCGACTCCTTTTTCCTTTTTGTTGTGATTTGAGGGCATTTTGTATCACCTCCTTCGTGATGTGAGCGAAATGCCCCCAACATTTTCCTCAACGCTCTTTATAAATGAAAGACGTCAGAATTTATAGATTTATCGACGGGGAATTTCTCAAAGTGTCAAACATAAGTTAGTATTTTTTTCAGCAATAAATGGTGCTTCTTCTAAATTATGTCTTAAGCAAATTAAATCGACATAATCTCCAATAACTTTAATTGTGTCTTCAAAACTTTCACTTTTTCCCATTCCTTGCTCAAATTTCGTTTCATAAATGTCGATTATATTTCCGCCCAATTTTTGCATAGCCAAAGACGAGCTTATTCTTGTTCTTGTAGATGGCTGGAAAAATAAAGTAGCTAAACTTTTATCTTTGAGTTTATCAACAAAAACTTCAGGATTATTTTTTATTTCTTTAACTAACTTAAGAATATCTAAAATTTCATTTTTGCTTAAATCTTCAATTTTAATCAGGTTTTTCATTTTATCAAGAGTATTTATAAAAATCACTTCCATCTGGAAATGTTAGGGTATTGTGATGGCAAGGAATACAACTCGGTCCTAATTTAACTTTATGTTTTTCTGCAATTTCTCTGCTTTTTTCATAAACTTCTGCTAATTGTTGGGCTGTTGGTGGAGATAAATGTGCGAGAGGTGTTTTTGGAGATGGTCTAAAGGGACTTAAAACAGGAGAAACTCCTCTTTGTGCTAATGCTTCAACACCCCTTAAAGTATCTTCTAATGGCTCTAAACCAACTAATAAAATAGAACGAACTTTATTTCTTCCATAAACCTCAACAGCTCTTTCTAAAAATCTAAAATATCCTTCTCTACCTATTTTATTTTTTCCAACAATCATTCTATCTGCAATTTGTGGATTAAACAACTCTAAATTCACAGACAATTCATTTACTCCCCACGAATACAATTTATCAACATAACTAACATCTCTTCTTGTAACCATCATAATATCAACAGGAACATCAAAAGCTTTTGTTACTCTTTCATAAACTTCATCCATATAACTCTCATCTTGGGGTTTTGGATTCCCTCCACTAATCAAGACATGTCTTGCAGGAAGAACAGGGTCATTTAAAGCAACTCTAACAGATTCGATTAAATTTTCAACACTTTTTTTCTGATATTCAGGAGTTCTTGATAAATCACAAAATTCACAAGAAAAAGAACATCCAGCAATAGGAGAGATTCTTACTCTATCTGTATGAGACATAGCGAATTGACTCCACCTTGTATTAAAATAACTTGGTAAAGAAACAGGCTCAACTCTTTGTTCTTCACCACCTTTAACAATAAAAAATTCTCTGTCTCTTGAATCTAACTGCCAATTTGCTCCCTTACAAAAATCTTCTGCAAATGGAGAATTTACATAAATATCTGAATCTTGAATTCTTAGGGGAATTCCGCTCGTTGTTGCATATTCAAAAAGAGATAAAGGAATTTTGCCATCCTGTGTTAAATCTTGCTTTGCTCTTTCGCTCACTCCCATTCCATGAGCCATTAAATCTATTTTTAGCAATTCTAATTTATTTAACATGTAACTATATATTTTAGAACTATTTAATAAATCTTCTTGTTTTAT
>JBFLZX010000063.1:0-5496 GCA_040756075.1 Patescibacteria group bacterium
TCAATCTGATGAAAGGCTTTAAGAAAGAAAAAAATGCTATTCAACTGATAAAATTATTAATTTATTACTACCGTTTTCATAAATTCACTTCCAGCAATTTTCCAAAAAGAAATGGTAAAAACCCGATTAGTTTAAACCCAATAATTAACCAAGAAAAACTAAACAAAATCACAAAAGGAAACCAGCCCTATTCTTGGATTAGAAACCTACTTTCATCCCCCTAATCCGAGGACAGTGCCGAATTGAAAAATAATCCCCTTTTTTATATTATCAATTAATAACAAAATACTTAATTTAAATTAAAATATTTTAAAATTTTATCTTGATCATCAATAGATTTTACTAAAATAAATCTTACGTAAGGTTTAAGCTGATAAACTTCTTTTAAGAGTTCAATTTCTTTCTGACAATCATACGGATAAACAAAAACGCTTTCTTGAAGTTGATAAAAACCCCATTTTTTTAATTTATCGCGCAAAGCATCACGGCCGAATCTTAGAATATTAGGAATATCGAAAGCTACGATTCTCAAAAATCCATCCCAAATCTTTGGCTCTTTTATTGTCAGATTATCAACAAAATATCGATAGGCATGGACTTTACCACTTTTTGTCAATTTTATAATATCATTATCTTCTTCTTGAAACATTTCAATATATTGTTTTCGTCTTAAATAATATAAACTCTTTTGATATTTTCTACGATCAAATTTATATTTCCGATATGCACTTTTTCCAATAATCCCAATGATATTAGGCGCTATTATTGCTATACTTAATACGCCAGCCACAGCTAAAATACTTAATATTTTTTCAGTAATATCTTTTTTTATAATCTTCATAATTTGAACTTATATTTCTATTAAACTACCGCAGGCGCGGGGGCTAGTCATTTATATTATACTAAAAATATCAAAAATTACAAAATAATAATTGTCTACAAAAACCACTCGAGCCGAAATTGTAGACAGACTCGAAAACCATAAAAAACTTTGTCTACAAAAACCACTCGAGCCGAAATTGTAGACAGACAAAAATTAATCAAAATAACTAATGAAGCCGACCCTGCGGCAGAGACGTGCTGAGTATTGGAAATCGTAATAAAAAAATATAAAAAAGTAACTGATATAAAAATAGAGGCTTAATTTGCCTCTTTAAAAACTAAATTAAAAATTAAAAACCTATTGCCCCTAATTTCTTTCCCGCTTCATATATATCCATCCATGTATTTAATTTAATTCCGACCTCCTCTGCTCTATCAAAAATCACATCAAATAGCCAAACTGGCAACAACAAAACATATTGGTCATTCCACAATCTCTGTAAATAATGTCCTAACTCGCAAAAATTTCTCTTTTCCAAAATCAAACTCAATTCCTCAATAGCAAACAAATGATAAAAATCATCAAAATTAGGATTTTTCATCTTTTCTACTTCTCTTTCCAATTCTAAATATAATTTATATCCATACAAGCGGTTTTTTAATCGCTCAAATCTATCATTAAAAACACATCTCCTTCTTTTTACGCTTTTTGTTAATTTTACCTCCTCTTGTAATTTACAATTACACATTTTCCCTCCTTTTCTTTTAAAAAACCTAATTCTATAATATAATTAGTTTATCCTTTGTCAATAGATTTTTATGTCTTCTTTAAAAAATTTTCTTTTAAAAATCATCAAAAATCCGCCAGAAAATCAAAAAGAACTAGAAAAGTTAAAGCGAAAATGGTTAAAAAAAGTAATTCCAAATACGGAAATTTTAAAATTTTATCAAAAATTAGTTAAAAATAAAGAAATTCTTCGTAATAAAAATTTAGAAACGATTTTGCGCAAAAGAAAAGTCCGTACTCTTTCGGGCGTGGCAGTAATTGCGATTTTTACAAAACCTTATCCTTGCCCCGGGCATTGCCTTTATTGCCCAACCCAAAAAAATTCGCCAAAAAGTTATTTAAAAAACGAACCAGCAATGATGCGGGCAATTTTATGCAATTATAATCCCGCTTTGCAAATTAAAACTAGACTTGAAACGCTCGCCGCGCTTGGCCATCCGACAGATAAAATTGAATTGATTGTGATGGGCGGAACGTTTTCGGCTTTGCCAAGGTTATATCAATTAGAATTTATTATACAGTGTTTCAAGACTTGCAATAATCCAAGGCTTAAAAATTCTAAATTCCAATTTCTAATTTCTAAACAAATCTCAAATTCCAAATTTTTAAATAATGTTAATAATGTCATCCTGAGCGACGCCGAGCGAATGCGAGGCGAAGCCGAAGGATCTCATAAACTAAATTTTAAAACTCTAAAAGTCGAGCAGAAAAAAAATGGAAATGCTAAACACCGAATTATTGGTTTAACTTTAGAAACTCGGCCTGACTATATTAACGAAAATGAAATCAAATGGATGCGTATTCTTGGAGCAACAAGAATTGAACTTGGCGTACAAAGCATTTACGATGATGTTTTAAAATTTAACACTCGCGGCCATTTAGTTGGCAAAACAATCTATGCCACAAAATTTTTAAAAGACGCCGGCTTTAAGATTAATTATCACATAATGCCAAATCTTCCTAAAAGCACGCCTTTGCGCGATTTAAAAATGTTTTACAAATTATTTCACAACCAGAATTTTCAACCTGATATGCTAAAAATTTATCCCTGTGTCCTGACAAAAAATGCTCCAAAATTAGCCAGACTTTGGAAAGAAAAAAAATATAAACCTTATTCTGACCGCCAACTTATTAATTTACTGATAAAAATTAAACAACAAATTCCAAAATACTGCCGGATAATGCGTCTTGGCCGGGACATCCCTGCAACCAGTATTTTGGTAGGGTCAAAAATTTCTAATATTCGAGAGGTTGTCGCTCAAAAAATGAAAGAAAAAAAATTAAAATGCCGCTGTATTCGCTGTCGGGAAATAAAAAATCAAATAACAAATAACAATCAACAAATAACAATAAAACGATTTGATTACTGGGCATCAGACGGAAAAGAAATTTTCTTGTCGTATGAAGACTTAAAAAATGACAAATTAATTGCTTTTTTAAGATTGCGGATTCCTTCTTTTTATTTTTCCGGTACAAAACATTTTCTTCCAAAATTGCAAAACGCCGCCCTCATCCGCGAAATTCATACTTATGGTCAAATGGTAGAAATCGGCAAGAAAATAAATAAAGCTGTTCAGCATTTTGGCTTTGGCAAAAAATTAGTCGCTCAAGCAGAAAAAATCGCCGCCAAAGAATTTAAAATCAAAAAAATTGCCGTCATTTCAGGTGTTGGCGTGCGCAACTTTTGGCGGAAATTAGGATATAAACTACAAAATACTTATATGACCAAGCAAATAATCTGTTAAAACCATATTGACAAATTCTCGCGGTCGCGAAAAAATGCAATATTGAAAAATCTCAAAAATAAATTACTTTGAGTTACGAAATTAATCATTGTCATTCCGAGTCCCGAGTTCCCCCGATAAATCGGGGTAAATCGAAACAAGGAATCTCTGGCGAATGCCAGATCTCAAACAAGTTGAGAGATTCCTCGGTCGCGGAGCCTGTACTGAGCCTGCCGAAGTGCTCCCTCGGAATGACAAATTGAAACATTTCGTAATTCATAAAAATTAGATTACATAAAAAACATTGACTTAAAATTTCATCACGATATAATAGAATTGTACTTTAAAAAATAGGGGGTAAAATGTCTGAAATGATGATAATGGAAAGAATGACAACTGCTTTGCGGGTTGAGATGGCTTATAATCTTTTAGAAGCTAACTTAGTTAAAATTTCCGATTTTGAAAGAATAGCTGTTTTTTCAGGAAGAGCAAATATTCCGCTAGCGCAAGAAGTATGCGACCTTTTACAAATTCCTCTAAATATCGGAATTGTCGAATTTAGCGACGGTGAATTTAAGGCAAAATTACAAATCAATGTTCGCGGCAGGCATGTTTTTATCATTCAACCAACAAATCCACCGGCAGAAAATTGGCTTGAATTATATTTTATGATTGATGCGGCGCGGCGCGCCTCGGCAGATAAAATCACCGTGATAATGCCCTATGCTGGTTTTTCCCGTCAAGAAAGAAAAGACGAACCCCGTGTCTCAATTTCCTTTAAAGTTATGCTGCGCCAAATTGAACAAGCTGGGGCAACTCGCATTGTTGCCTGTGATTTGCACGCTGCCGCTTCACAAGGCTTTGTTGATATTCCCTTTGACAATCTTTTTGTTCCGCCATTCTTGCTTGCTCCTTTTGCCAACTTTTTTGCTCCAAACACCGTTTGCGACACCTGCCTTGTTACTGATCTTGGTTATTCCAAAATTGCTGATGTTTATGCTGATCTTTTAGGATGTGAATTAGTCCTTGCCCGCAAAAAAAGAAAAGGGCCTGATGAATTAGAAGATAGAATTATTTTGGTCGGAGAAGTAAAAAAACGGGCTATTTTTATTGATGATATTGCTAGCACTTTTGGCACAGCGAATAGAATCGGCAGAGCAATAAGAAAAGCGGGGGCTGAATATCTGGCCGCGGTAATGGTTCATCCTCTATTGTCAGAAAATCCCCAAAACCCCGCAAAAGATGTAATTTCCAATTCAAAAAATTCTCCTTTTGAAGATTTTGTTTTTGCCAACACTGTTTTAATAGATCAAGAAAAAATAAGAAGAATAGAAAAGGCAATATTTTCTAAATCTCCGCGAGGGAGAATTTATATTGTCTCCTGCGCCCGACTCTTGGCCAAAACAATTCAAGAAATTTATGAACGCGGTTCAGTTTCTGATATTTTTGAAGACAATAAAAGACAACTTCGAGAATTGAAAAATTTAATTGTGTTATAAAATACAAATAACCCATTTGAGGTTATTTTTTTAATTCCCTTGTCAAAAAATTGTGATATGCTACAATAAAAATGCGAAATGACAATGTTAAAATAACAAAATGACACATCGTGTCATCCTGAGGAGCGAAGCGACGAAAGATCTCTCCTAATAATTCAAGGGGATCCCTCGACTCATCCCGATAAATCGGGACTCGCTCGGGATGACTACGATATATCGGAGTCAGTTTTTAGTTTGTGGTTTTGATTTTTGATATTTGGTTTTTGATTTTTTATGAAAAATATTCACCCAAAATACTACGACAAAGCAAAAATTAAATGCGCTTGCGGCAATGTTATTGAAACAGGATCAACGATGCCGGAAATGAATATTGAAATTTGTTCTGCCTGCCATCCTTTTTATACTGGAAAACATAAATTAGTTGATGTGGCTGGTCGCGTTGATAAATTTAAAGCTAGACAAGAAAGAGCTAAAAAGATGCGGGAAGCTAAATTAAAAGCAAAAAAAACAAAAGCTAAAAAATAGCCCGGGTCATATTTTGTTATTAAAATCAGAGTTTTTGCTCTGATTTTGTATTTTTAGTATAATGTAAATGAATTTCGTATCTGGTAGCTGGAATCTTGAATCGAATATTGAATTTAGAATCAAGAATTATAGTCCCGAC
>JBFLZX010000064.1:0-5361 GCA_040756075.1 Patescibacteria group bacterium
CATCGGACTTAGAATACCTAAAGAAATTGCTAAAAAATATCATTTTAGTGACAACAAAGAAGTATCTATTATTCCAGAAGAGAAAGGGATAAGAATAATTCCTTCTTAATCTCTCTTTTTCACTTACCTCTAAGCGAGTGGTGGGATTGCGACTAATCGCTGTTATGCTCTCTGACCGAAGGGAAGACGAAATTTTAGTGCAACGATGCTGAAGGCAAAATTTTAGAGTTGCGAGTCCGCCGAAAATTCGTTGTTGCCGTAGTTTTTTCTTAATAGGGTTGCCGCCGTTTCAGATTAACAAAACAACTATTATGAAGTAAATCACTACCGAAGTCAAATCTGAGATTATTGTAGCAATTGGTCCGCTTCCCAATGCTGGATCAAATTTGAAATTCTTGATCAAAAGAGTGATTAAAAGAGCCGTGAAGCTTGTAACTATGAGAGTAGTAAAAGACGCCAAAGATATAATGGATGCTATGTGGGGCTCAGACCAGATAAGTGAAATGGACAAGAACATTAGAATCCCTATCATAATAGCAATTGAAACCCCAATAGCCATCTGTTTTAGGAAATACTTTTTAAGATTCAGGTCTTTTCCTAAAACAGCCAAGTCACGAACAAATATTGTCTGAAATTGGGTTCCCAATGCATCACTTATGTAAACAATTGCAGGAACAAAAGAGGTTATAATCAGATATTTTGCAAGCGTTTCTTCAAATAAACCAATGTAAAAAGCCATAAGCATTGCTCCAATGAAACCTATAATCAGCCAAGATACACGATTTTTTACAGCTTTAGAGAAAGGAATTTCTAAGCTATTCTCAAAATCCAGATGGGATTCATGTATTCCTGCAAAGTGAAAAATGTCTTTTCTTAGTGATTTATTTATTGTTGATAATATCTCTCTGGTGGACACCACACCAATTAATTTATTGGATTCAACAACAGCTATTTGTTTTAAATTGCGTTTTAATGCTAGATGTGCAACTTTTTCTAATTCGGTTCCTATAGAAACGGATGTTACGTTTTGTATGAATTTTTTTATTGGAGTATTTTTAGGATTATTGAAAAGTTCTTGGATGTAAAATAGTCCAATTAAACTTTCCTTTTTGTCAACAACATACACATAATCAACACTATCATATTTGTTGCTTATTTTCTCTAGCATTAAAATAACATCTTTCACAGTAGCGTTTTCTTTGACTACTGGTATTTTTGTAATGAGATGTTTTTCTAAAGAAGTTTGATTATGCTTGTTTTGTTCTTTTTTCATAATTTATGACACCTATGATTATAAGTATTCTTTCCTCATTATAAATATTACGAAAAAGGCGGCAACCCCTGTTAAAGATAAGAAAAAATTTCGTTAAAATTTTGTTAGACGATTTGCGAAGCAATTTCGTAGTTTTTCCGTTTGTGAATTTTAACGAAGGCAACAACAGAAGAGTTTTCGGTGGCAACCTCGTAGAGGCGGACTCGCAATTGAGCATAATCACTGTTAGGTAACCCGAATGGAGCCTTTTAAGGCGGAATGAGAGCTAACCCTGTTAGCGTGGCCAAGGGACTAAATTAGATGAATAATTTAATTTTCCCGCAGGAGTATGCCTGAACGGAGTGAAGGGATATTTTACCTAATGATGTTATGCCTCAGGGGGTTTATCCCCCTGCAAGCACGTAGTGCGCAGAGTTGGATTCTCACGTTTAGAGTTTTAGCGTTAGCGTGGATCTAGTTTAGAGTGGGGCGTCAGTTATGACATTGATTAGTTCTTAGAAAGGGGTTGCTAATTTTTATTTTGGATAACATTTACATTTTCTATGCAATCTAGTGACAAATGCGGAGAAAGTAATGTTCTTTTTCCATAAAGGGTCGCTTATTTTTTTTATTTTTTCTAACCATGGATAACCAGAAATTCGGTTAAATTTATGCCAATGAAATTTTCTGAAAGGGGGGGATTTCAAATAATATTCCGGCAGTAATTCACTAATCTGCCATATACTAAATTTTTCGTTTTTTAAATGAACCTCATACGGATCGTCAATTTTAATTTTGAATTCTTTTTCAAAGTAATCCCAGTATCCAATATGAAATAATTCTTCTCCGATAACGAAAGCTGGATAAAAGAATTCATTTTCTCTAAAATCAGCGTAAGGAACATAAATTTTATGCTTGTTTCCATAATGTCCACAAACCCCATACAAAATCCCTATTTTAAAAGTTTTATACGGCCACTTAAAACTACATTTATCTCCAATAGAATTGAAAAACAAGTCATTAACTTTTGACCATTCTTTCTCCAAGTTTTCTTTAAATTTTTGTAAATTCTTTTGAGTAGGATATTCTTTTTTTAAAATGTTTACTATTTTCTTTTTAAGGGCAGGAGTCATCCTTTTTTTTGTTTTTAATTCTTCTTTAATAAAATCTGTTAGAGTTATAAAAATGCTGGAATAGTTTTTATTAACTTTTTGTCGGAATTCTTCTTTAAATGAAAAAATACGCTCAGCTACTTCTTCTAAGCTACAAATATAAAATTTAACATTTGGTGTCATCTTTTTATTTTCCAAAGTAAGCACACATCCATCTATCCGGAGAATTAAAAGAATTATTAAATATTTTGGTTTTTGCTTTACACCCCCCAGCGCATTGTTTTAGATAATCGCATCTTTGGCATTCGGTTGAGGTTAATGAATGGTCTCTGAACTGTTTAAATAAGTCTGAATGGTTCCAAAGGTTAAGCAATGAACTTTCAGCTAAACTACCCGCGATGAATTCATCATCACTTAACACAGGACAAAGAGCAACTTCTCCATTGTTTTTCAAGTAGCATACCGAGACTCCAATTCCACAATAAGAGTCTATATTTAAGTCGCCTTTATCTTGAATGACGGTAAAAGGAGAAGAATAAACCCTTTCATAAGCTTTTTCGACATTTCTCATGATTTCTGATGGTTCAGCAGGAAATGAAAGGTTGTCTTTCCCTTTGCCGGTGGGAAGAAATTCATCAATCGAGACATTACCATCTTTAATTCCAATGTCTTTAAAAAAACGGATAGTGTCCTCGATATGGCTGTATGAACTGTTCAGTCCATTGAAAACCACAACGTTCATACGTATCGGTAATTCATAATCGATCATGATTTTCAAATTTTTTAATACTTTGCGATAATGAGGCCCCCTAATTTGTTCAAATGTGTTTTCATCATAACTGTCAAAGCTAACAGCAAGAAATTTTGGATTTAATTCTTTGAGTATAGCTGCTTTCTCAGCATTAATCAAAGAGCCGTTAGTGAAGATGGCGAAGTCCATATGTTTAGATTTTGCATATTGGATCATCTTAAATAAATTTTTTCTCATAAAAGGTTCTCCCCCAGTTAATAGGATATCTATTACTCCCGAATCAGCTAGTTCATCAATTATTTTGTAGGGATTAAGCTGGTTTTGCTGTTGGTTGGACGGACCTGAATTTGTATTATAACAGTGAGAACAATTAAAATTACAAGCACTGGTTACTTCCCAATAAATTGTATTAAGAGGAAAAAGAGAGAGTTTTTTGATATCTCTAATGTCTCTTGATTCAGGATTTTGTATGGAGGTTACAATTCTGTCGTCACTTAATTTCTTTATTGTCCTTTCTAAAGGGGGCTGAATTTTATTTACTGGTTGCTTTTCTTCCTGAGCAATTTCTGAAACCAAGTCTTCAATCGTTCTTGTTCCATTACATTTTCTCACGATTTCAGCAAATTGTCCATTTCCAATCAAATGTTGCTTAGTAGTTGAATCATACAATAAGAAATAATCCCTGTCAAGTTCCTTTAGAACTGTACCTTCATTAACTACTAAAATCCGATTTTTCATTTAACAAAAGAGAGGATTTATTTGTTATAAGTTATTTTCTGTGAACACTTTGGCGGCCCACAAGGACCTGGTCCACAATAAGGGCCAGGAGGTCCTGGATTACATGCACAAGCACAACGCATTGAGCTAAGGTAATCTTCTACAATTACGTAGCTCGGGCTGTACCGTTTGTCAATTCCATCTCTTTTTTCAGTTGGAGATGTTTTCTCCACAATTTTAGTAAGTTCCATTTTATATTTTTAGGGTGTTTAGGTATTTATTAATTTCTATTCTACTGAACATATGTTTTGAAGAAGAGTAGTTCTAAAAATTAGCGACCCCCGTTAAAGTGTTAGTTTTTATCTTCTCATAGAGAAGCGTTTTTTACAAAGCCCCACTCGTAGAATCCATTTACGTGAGAATCCAATTAGGCATAACTATGTTATACACCCTTCAGAGAGCATTTTAACGAAGTATAAAAGCGAACTGAAGGTCGAGCATTTCTGAAAGAAAGCGGAGAAGTCACTGGCGAGGCGACTATTAACGTTCAATTTATAGTTAAATTATATGTGTTCTAAGGAAAATGGCAGAAAATTCTGAAGATACCGAAAGATTTAAATATTACTTTGTATATACTAAGTAATACAATGGAAACCATTAGCTTAAAATTGGAAGGTGGGCTATTAAGGGAAGTTGATCAAACCTTAAAGAGGAATAGATATAGCACTAGAACAGAGTTCATTAGAGATGCTATAAGAGAGAAACTTTCTGATTTAGAAAAAGATGAGCTTTTAAGGCAGGTTGCAAAGCTAAGGGGTTTATCTAAGAGAAAAACAACAGACGAAGAGCTACATAAAGCAGGCGAAAAAGCTTTTGAGATGATTGAAAAAAAGCTAAAAGCTAAATAAGGTCTTGTGGTCTATTTGGCTTAATAATATCAAAAAGTTTTTGGAAATGTTGATCAAGAGTAACTAATATTGCTTTATTGTCTCTAGCTATTAATGCATGTAAAGCGTCTCTTTTTGGGATATTTCTCCGTAACGCTAAATCCCTTGCTTTACCAACTTCTTTTTCAGTAGATTCTACAAAAATTAGAATTTGTTTAAGCTTCATAAACATCAACTTAATTTCATATATGCTATACCCCAGTGCATTTAGTTCAAAGATATTATTGTCGGAATATAATACTTTGCCATCACTTTTTATTATTTTGTTTATAAGTTCTTGAGCCCATCTTCCTTTAGGTAGATTAGGTTCGTCTCTATTCTCAAAGAAATCTAGCCAGATTGAGGTATCAAAGTAAAATTTTTCTGCCATTTTAATCAATTAGGTTACTATATTTATATAATTTGCTAATAAATTTAATGATTAATTATAGAAGGAGCCGAGCCAGTGATTGTGTATAATCACTGTTAGGTAACCCGAATGGAGCCTTTTAAGGCGGAATGAGAGCTAACCCTGTTAGCGTGGCCAAGGGACTAAATTAGATGAATAATTTAATTTTCCCGCAGGAGTATGCCTGAACGGAG
>JBFLZX010000065.1:0-5287 GCA_040756075.1 Patescibacteria group bacterium
TTATTTTCCTTAAATGCTTTCTAATCTTTGTTTCTGATGGGATTTGGTTAAGTAATGCGATCATAAAACAAGAGTTAATTATTATTAATTTCTATTCTACTCTTGTTCCATCAGACTTAGTATACCCGCAGCAGGTATGATTATTTTTGGGGTTTTGGTTTTAATTCTTTATTTTGTGTAGAGGTGTAAATTGTAAATTTTATGCCACCGCATAAAAGTTACACAAAAATTTACATATAAATTTATATCCATAAAATAAAAACAGAATGTAACATTTCTGACAAAAATCGCCAAGTTCCGCTAATAAGTTCCGCTAAGTTTTGCTAATAAGTTTCGTCAGGCTCTGCTAAATTTTGCGTTTTTGGCGCGCCGCGGTTGACAAAATTTTAATCTGATTTTACCGCTTAAATTTTTAAGCGGTTTTTAGACTTTGGGGTAAAATTTTGAAAACTCTTGAAATCGCCAGGTGTTGTGGTATTATTACTAATAAGCCTGCGTTTTTTGCAGGAGTGGTGTTAGCTCTTTGGAAAAACAAAGGAGGTAAAAGATGGAAAAAGAACTAGGACGGATTTTGTTTTTGTTTTTAGTTTTTGTGATTGTTGGTTGCGGTTCAAAGAAAGATTCTGATCCAAATTTTCCTCCGTCAAACGATAACAATCCTCCTTATTTAACAAACCGAATTATTATTCAGAATGTTTTGTTTACTGATTGTCATGGTGATATTTGGGAAAACAGGCCAGGAAATTGCGATGGAATTGTTAATCCCAAAGAAGACATTTATTTAGTAATTGTTTTGAAAAATGACAGTTATTATGATTTTCACAATGTTTCATTGCAGGTTTTGTCAAGCAATGCAGAGGTGGCGATTGAATGTCAAAAATTTAATTATGGCAATATTTCTGCTGGGAATTCCAAAAGAGGTCCGACAATTTCTGACAACAATTGGAATCCTTGCGATGATTACGGCGCAACAGTAATGTGGTTTAGGTATTTAGAGATGATAGATAGTTATGAAGAAGTTATGTTTGATGTTGTCATTTCTAGTAATGAAGGGACATGGTATGACAGTTTTGTCATTGCGGTTTATAAAACAAATGCGAATCTCATTTTTCAAAAATTTAGCCTTGTGGACAGCGGCTATTATCCGATTTCCGGAAATGCCAATGGTTTGGCTGACCCCGGAGAGAAGGTTGGTTTAAGTTTGATGATTAGAAATACGGGGACGAGCAGCACTCAAAAGGTGAGAGGAAGCTTAAAAGTAATTGAGGGTTCTAACTGTGTAAACATTGAAAAGCAGAATTTAAATTTTGGCAACTGGCTGGATGCGGGGAATTCTTCAGAGGCAAAATATTATTTTGGTTCAGGTGCGATATTAGATAATGGCGCGTTGCTTAATGTTTCTTCTGGTTGCGTGGCAGGTACAAAGATAAAATTTAGTCTTAAACTTTTTGATATGTATGGAAACCAGTGGAATGATGAGTTTGTGATGTATCTTTCGCAAGAGACGTCGCAAGATTTTTGCGGTGATGGATATTGTAGCGGCGGGGAAGATTGTAATAATTGTCCAGAAGATTGCGGAACCTGCAGTAAAAAGAATTTTGGAGAAAATTGCAGCAGCAATGAAGAATGTTCAACGGGAATATGTATAAATTGGTCGCAAGTTGGCGAAGGAATAAAATGTGGTCAACTTTGTTCAAAGGACAGTGATTGCCCAACCGGAAGTTGTTGTGTTTTTGAGACAACGGATGGAAAGAAAAATTGTGTTCTTTTTTCTTTGGCGACTCAATATTGCAAGACTCAATGTCAACCAAATTGTTCTGGAAAACAATGCGGGAGCGATGGATGCGGAGGGAGCTGCGGAAGTTGTGATTATGGAAAAATATGTAATAATGGTCAATGTGTTTCGACATCGACAAAATGCCATGATTCACAAACTTCTGGTTTAACTTCTCGATCTTCTGCTTTGAATTCTGATTCTTCTTGTAAGGATTTTTATTCTTGTTATGGTAATTGCACTCAAAATGACCAAATATGTGTTGATAATTGTTACTCAAAAGCTACGCCTGCTGGTCAGCAAGAAATAAAAGATTTGGTAAATTGTTTGCAAACAAATAGTTGTTCCGATAAATCATCAGATGAAGATTTTATAAAATGTCTTGAAGACTTTTGTTTAGATCAATATTTTAAATGTTTTAGTGGTGATGAGTATCAGACTTGTAAAGATTTGGTGTTTTGTTTATGGTCTTGTCCAGAAAATGATAATAATTGCATTAGTGATTGTTTTACTAGTTCCAGCTATCAGGCAAATTGGGATTATCAGTATTATCGGACTTGCATATTTAATCTATGTACGGATAATGATTTTGAATGTATTAACAATGCATTATATAATAATTGTAAAGATAAATCAGAGGTTTGTATACCTGCAGGACCACTTAGTTGTAGTGAGGTAATAGAATGCACAAGTCAATGTTCTGATAATGAATGTTTCAGTAATAATTTTTATTACGGCACTTTTACAGCACAAAAACTATTTAACGATTTACTCTACTGTTTAGATAAAGCTTGTCCAGATGGGGATAATGCGTGTTTAAATAACGCAGCACAATCGTCATGTAAATCTCAATACGATGCTTGTATGAATCAATAAAATTTATTACTTTTTAGCACAAAAACTCTCCAATTCGGAGAGCTTTTTATTTTTAATGATTTAATTCCCTGAAGCTTGTCTTTCGGCGTCATTCCGAGCGATCCCCCACTAAATTTTAGTGGGGGAGAGTCGAGGAATCTCATAAGCTGTGAGATTTCTTTCCCCCACCATTTTTTCAACAAATATTCACTGACTATTTCTCGCTTCTTTTAAATCTTAGAAAGATTATTTCAAGGGTTGTAATACATGGTGGGGAATCGAAATGACAGCTGAATACCTCGCAGTAAGCTAGCGAGGTAGTTCATTTTTTCATATTTCCATTATACCGCAAAAACAAAAAATATCCATATTTTATATTTCTGACTCAATTATTTTTGCAAATTCTTCAATATTTTTTAAATTGTTTTGCAGAATATTATAAACAATATTGTAATTAATTTTTTCGTAATCGTGGACAACGATATTTCGAAAGTCGGTCATTTTTACCATTTTTTCAGTTATTTCAGACGAAATAATTTTTTCTTCGTTTAAGATATAGAAATTTTCTGACAGGGTGGTTGGTTTGCGGAAATTTTTGTAAGCAATAAAAGCCTCGGCTAAATCAATCGCTGCCTGCGTCGCTAAATATAAATATCGTTCAACCGCGCCCTTAGTTTCAATATTTTTTTCGATTTCACTTTGAGAATATTTTTTAAAATCTTCTAAAATTTTTAGATATTTTTTAACGGCGCTAATTTTATTTTCAACTACCGAAATATTAGTCATACTAAGCTTTAGTTAGACCATATTTTTGCAAGAATATTTTAAAATCAAAATATTCATTTAAGATTTTCGGTTCAATTAGAACTTTAAACGGCTCTTTTTCGTAGATTATTTTTCCTTCTTTGATAATATTGTATTTTAATTCCGGGCTTTGGGTTAAATTTAAAATTACAATATCTATCTTATCTGTCTTAAGCTCACGGCTGATTTTATCTATTAATTCAATTTTAATTTCAAACATTCTTTTTTCGTCTTTTTCATCTAAATAAAATGCAAAATCAAAATCCGAAAGCGGATCGGCTTTCCCTTTTGCCTTTGAACCAAAAAAATAAACTAATTTTATTTGAGGGTAGCTTTGGAAGATGTTTTTTAATTTGTTGAAGTTTATTATATTTATCATATGAAAGATCCTTCGGTCGCTGCGCTTCTTCAGGATGACACCTTCGGTGTCAAATGTGAGAGTTATTTTACTATGTTCTATTATACCACAAAAACAAAAAAATATCCACAATTAATGTTAAAATGGAAATGAAAATGTTCAAGCTATGGAACACATAGTTGACAATAGTTTTTATTTTTGATAATTAAATAATACGGACCTTAAAACTTTTAAGGAGGAGATATGGGGAAGCTAGAGAGAAGGTTTTTTGTTGGTTTTGTATTTATAGCGACTTCGCTATTTACACAAAATTGGTTTGGTTTTGGAAAAGTTTGTTTTGCACAAGGAGAAACAAAAGTTGTAACGTCATCAAGAGATCCTGTTTGTGAAAGGGCTGGCGGGATTTGTCTTAATTTTTGTTCAAGAAATTGTCAAGGAAAATGCGTAGCTGGTGCATGTGATGGTCCTGCTCATCGTCAATGTTGCATTCGAAGTTCTTCACGCGGCAGTGGTACATCATCACATCAATCTTCTAGAAGCATATATTCGTCAAGAAAAACACGTTTCTTTACTCTTAAAGGTGCGGAAATTCTTGAACCAGGCGAAAAAGCTCTTCGGTTTGGCGGGGGATTTCCAGAACTTTTATACGGGGCTATTCATCTTCCAATTTCAAGAGATTTCGAAATTGCACCAAAGATTGCTCTTTTTGTACTAGAACCCGAGATGCCATTTACTCTATCAGCTCTCGGCATAAAAATTGTTTTTAGCTCTGAAATAAAATATAGAATTTTTGATCAAGAAGAGTTTCAAATAGCTTTGACTGCTGATCCGGGGTTGATCTTGGGAAGTTATAAACAGCCAAAACTTTCTGGTTCTTTTACGCTTACAACAGAAAATGTTTTTCAAATGGGGGTAAGATTTATTGATCCTGGGATACTTTTAAGCTACAGATTCTTAATTGGTAAAACGCCTCTTTATCTTTTAGGAGGATCGCATCTTCCTATAAGAATCTATTTTGTTCCTTCTCCTGTTCAGTATTATATTTCTTTTGCTGCTAGAGGAGGTTTAGAAGTTTAGGTTTCAAAAAATGTCACTCTTTTCGGTTTAGCAGAATTAGGAGGAGGTAAGTTTGGTCGTGGTGGGGCATGGGCCCCGATAAGTTTTTATTTTCTGTTGCAAGCAGGTTTAGGATTAAGAATTTAGGCATATTTTTAAGAACAGCCTCTCTGAATCACAAAAATTTTTACTTAAATCAGCCAAAAGCATAAGAAAATTTTAAAAGATGGCATAAATTTGTGCCATTTTTTATTTGTCTACAAAATCGGCTCGAGTCGTATTTGTAGACAACATTATTTTTTTATTTTTTTACCAAAATCCTATTTTGAAATAAATTTGTCTTGTCTACAAAACAAGCTTGGGCTAGAGATTTTAGAAAATTTCTTGAATTGAGTTAATTCTCCAAAGCTTGTCTTTCGGCGTCATTCCGAGCGATCCCC
>JBFLZX010000066.1:0-4854 GCA_040756075.1 Patescibacteria group bacterium
TTGAATACATTTACCAACAAGTGTACTATTACAACCATAAACGTATTCACTCAATTCTCAAAATGACACCGTTTGAAAAAAGAAAGAGAAAGAGGATGACTGTCTAAAAAAACAGGTACTTGACAAGACTTGGTATTTATTGATTCATCTAATTTGTAAATCATGTTAGGGTCTTTAACGACTTCCTGAAGAGCTTCGGGTGTATTGACTGCAAGGACACATCCTGAACGTAAACCCCGCAACATTGGTAGTAAAAACACAATTGAGCATTCCATTTCTGAACTAACTAACGGATATTTCCAAGATTTCATTCGATCATCTTTATATATCTCGCCCCATTTAACAAAATTATTGATATGTTCGTAAAAGGCGTCATGAGTCCGATTAATTCCAGTAAAATAACGTATTTTAAGTTTTTCAGCCGCATGAATTAATACTTGATATATTTCTGGTGTAGCGACAGCGGGAAATTCTGGTTGAATATATTCTTTAGAAGTCCCTTCGGCACGTACGGCGGCAAATGGGATAATTAAATCGCCGGCTTGAATATCCTTCTGCAGTGCGCCGCAGGTTCCAACACGAATAAAGGTATCTACCCCTATATTGGCTAATTCTTCAATTGCAATCGCCGCTGATGGACAGCCAATGCCGGTTGAAGTCGCTGTTATACGAATACCTTTGTACTCTCCGGTAATAGTTAAAAACTCACGGTTAAAAGCAATCTCTTTTGGATTTTTAAAATGTTTAGCAATAAGTCTTACTCTCGCCGGATCACCCGGAATGATTGCGTATTGGCCTACATCACCTTTCTTACATTTAATATGTGGCTGTAGTGTTTTCATAATGTTAAATTACTAAACCCACCATTTCTTTTGCGCTAAAGGAATAACGGGTAGCCCAAAATTTTCCTTCAAAAACCTAGATAATTGGGTTTTCATTATTAAAAATTCCGAGGCTGCATGTGATACACCAATCAAACTAATATCAATGGTCTTGGCATATTTTTTTAACTTAGCGGTATTTTGTTTCCCCCAATTACTATCGTAATGACTAAAAATTTCTCCAGTGATATACGCCTGAACGCCTCTTTCTTTGGCTGTTTGTGAATATTCTACTTCATCTCCACCACCAGCAACTATACCGATCTTTGTTATTCTATTTACTTTTTTCCCTGCAAAGTCAACATAAGGAATATCAAATATATGTTTTAATTTAATTATCAAGTTATTGGTTGAAATGGGAGCAATTGTAGCAACAAGACCGGCAAAACCATTTCCGTATGGCAAAAACTCACTTTCAATTTTTGCTTTTAAAGCCTCAACAATTGCTCTATTGGTGCTTATTTTTTCATTATAGTCTAAGGGGGCATGACAACTGTATATCGAAAGTTTCTTTGTAATAATTTTATTTAATAGTGTCGAATCGATTGGCAAAAACCCTCTCCCTAAATTTCCTCTTGGATCGCCACACTCCAAAGGAATAGAGTGATGTAAGAAAAGCAAGTCACCTACTTGGGATTGAGAGATAAACTTTTGAAGAATCTCATCGTGAGGAAAACTGGCAGTAAATATAGTTCTAACTTCATTAACGCCTCTTATCATCAATCCATTAAAGTGTTTTAGAAACCCGGGATTAAATAATTTTTTCCACCGTCTGTTTTGTTTATATACTATCGGAACAAAACGGCTCATTGCAGGATCTTTTTGCAATTCTTTAACTTTAAAGAATGAATCTAATCTTGCCGTTATCTTGGATATTTGTTGTATTTTTTTAGATGAGCTCATTAATATGCTCATTTTACCAGATTTTTCGGAGATATTCTATTTAATAAATCTTTGAAATTAACTTACCCTGAAAAACTGACTGAACTTTAAGCGGTATAAACTCTCTAAGAAATCGCTCCCCGCATAACCAGCGAGTAACGATACTCTCCAGTCTCCGTCAGCGATAATACCGGACATTACACCTACTATGGCAGCAACTAAAAGTGAGAAACCAAAATATTTCCAGTGAAATTTGAACTGTTCCGGAGTAAATGTTGATGACTTGGTAATGCCAACGATACCACGGATGAGTCCGCCAATAAGTCCGGAAAAAATATGGGCGGCGGTTACTTCTACAACTAAGTCCATTACTTTTTTCCACCCCCTCTCAATTTAGGTCTGGGAAATGCTTTTGTTAATCCGCCTTTGCCATATTTTAAAACCTGACCAATTTTAGAGACAGTTGAGGTGCTGGTGTTTACTTTTTCGGCAATCTCATCGTACGTTTTGCCTTCGATAATTTGTTTGGCGATTCTGAGTCTTTGGGCAAGATCAAGAATTTCTTCTTCGGTCAGAAGATCATCGAGAAATGGTGATAGCTCTCCGGCTTTTACCGCCTTTTTCAGTGAATCAATAAGAAGTTGTTTGTCTTTTTCTAAGTTTGGTTTGTCCATAGTGCTGTTGTAATCCTGTGCCCTTCTACCATTGTACTAAAGTACAAGGATAATATGAACGGCTATTTACTCCAGATGCCCAGCTTTTTCTTTTTGGCTTCATCTTGAGCTTGCAAAAGTTGCTTCTGATAAATCCAAGGCTTTTTGTGTTGATAAATAACTACTTGAGCCAAGCCTTTTCTTGTTAACTCAACTGAAACATTTTTATCATTAACAATCACATAAGCCAGGATTCTGCCGAATTTGTCAGCTTTGTAATTATCGTATTCAAGACTCACTGTTTTTCCTTCAACCAACTTTTTGTTTTCTTCTGTTGACTCTTTTTCAAACGGTTCGTTGTTTTCTGGTGCAGTAATACCAACATAACGAACGATGGAGCCAGAAGATAAAACGATGGTATCGCCGTCAACAATTCTTTCAACTTTAGCTTTCTTGGGAAAGTAACCAATGTTTTGGGTTTGATATTTACCAGTGTTTTCCAGAAGTTCCGTGATTTTCTTTTCGTGAGCCGTGTTTTTCAAAAGAGGGAGAATATCTGTCAGGATTTTAATTGGAATGGTGATCAGCTTACTTTTCATAACTTTGGCTTGGCCAGATTGGGCGTTTTTGGCCATGACTTTTTAGGTTGTATACTTTGTTCCTCCTCGTTCACCTTCTCTTTTTAACATACCACGATTAACCAGTTCGGTTAAATAATTGGTGGCTGTGCTTTGGGAAATATGGAGAAAATCTCGAACATCGTCATTAGTAACCACTTTTCTTTCTCTCGCAAATTCCAAAACCTTGTTGAGATTGTCAGTTTTCTTTTTGGCTCTGGCTTCATTGGCTAATTTTCTTCTCTCATCTTGCTCTGTTTTTAACCTCTCTTGCAATTTTGCCTCGACTTGTTTTTGAACTTCCTCTTGATTTACGACAGGAACTTCCTTGACGACTTCCTTAATCACTTCTTTTTCAACCGGAACTTCTTTAATGACTTCTTTGACGACTACTTGGGGCTCGGAAGGTTGTGATGAAGTTTCTGTTTTGACCTCTGGCGGTGTTGATTCTTCAGCAGGTTTCGTTGCCTCAACTTTTGGTTGTTCGACTGGCGGAGTAGTTTCAGTTTGCTTTTGTTCTTGTGGTTTCTCCTCAACAGTTTTTTCTTCTGGTTTTCCAAAATATGGCGAGGGGTCAATAAAACCAAGATAACCGTTGTTTGCATCAGCATCGTTTGGTTTGATAGTAAAATGGAGATGCTCGCCAAAAGCTGCACCGGTTTGACCAGATAAACCAATAACGTCACCGGCTTTTACTTCTTGATCTTGCGAAACTTTTACTTCTTTGAGATGAGCATAAAGACTTTGTCCCCACGGATGTTCAAGAGTAACGGATGTACCAAAGTCGCTGTTATCTCCAGATTGAACGACTTTTCCGTCTGCTGCAGCAATAACTTCCGTTCCCTCCAGTAAGCCATAATCAATCCCGTTGTGGCCGACGATGCCCCACTCGGTGAACTTCTTTTTGATCTCTTTGTTTTCAGAAGTTGCGCCAAAAGCAAACGTCACCGGATAGTCTCCGTTGAACGGAAGTCGTAAAGAAATATTAGCCATACTTTCAGTCTAGCATGGTTCGACTACGCTCACCACAGGTAAGATGGCCAAAATGGGCGAAATTGGCCATCTTCTCTTTTGCTTTCCTTTGATCTTGTGGCGGCTCCGCCGCCCCCGCCCGTTGGAGAAACCAATGCTTAAAGGAGAGCCGCCGTCAGAAAACCCAGCGAGTTACCAGAGACTTACGGATAGGCGGCTCGACTAACGCGAGTCCCGCGAGAAATTCCTTTGGTTTGAGAAAATGCGGGGCGAGCCCATCGAGTGTCTTCGCGCAGGGCGCTAAGATAATTTTGAGTGCGAAGCACTCTACCTTAGGCGGGCGCGCAAGCCCAAGTAGAACAGGAAAGGGTAGAAATAAATCGGCGGGGGCGAAAAGCGGATCACCCCACCGCAGCGAGCTGCGTTACGAGAAACAGAAAACGGAGAGCCGAGCGCGGCCGAAGGCTTTTTTCTTCTCGCGCGAAGGCGAGGTAGAGACTGTAAAGAGTAACTAGAAAACCCCTAACATTGGCGAGGCTCCCCCTAGGGAGCCCTGCGAGCGAGGATGGGGTCGCCGCCACCCTTGAATTTGGGTTGGGTGGGATGCTACAGAATCTAGTAAAACCTTTGTGATTCTTTTTGATTTTTTAGGGAGCAAAGAATTGTTTTCCGCGCACGGGCAGGGTGGGGCAAGGAAAACTATAATTTCCCCTTTCCTTATTGCGAAAATTTCTCCAGAAGAAGAGTTGCGAGCCCCGCGAAGCGGGGCGAGCTAAGATAGTGCGAGGAGTCCCGCCGCAAGGCGGAACGACGAGCAACAATTGATTTGGAATTGCGAAGGCCGCCGAC
>JBFLZX010000067.1:0-4398 GCA_040756075.1 Patescibacteria group bacterium
TAACTACTTAACTATTCAACTAATTAACTAGCAATGCATCCTCAGCGTCTTAATTTTGTCGCCAAATACCGCGAATATGTTGACCGCTATCCTCTGCGGCTTCCTCTTTTTAAAATTGATCCAAATCTTATTTCTTTTATTTCGGTTGTTTTTAGCCTTCTCTTTTTAATTATTTGGCAAAGTGATCTTCCACAAAAAATCCCCATTTCATTCACTTGTCTAATTTTTGGCGCTATGTTAGACTGGCTTGACGGACTTACAGCTAGAAAATATCACCTTGCTTCTGAAAAAGGATGGGTTGTTGACACAACCTGTGATCGTCTGTCAGAATTTTTTATTATTTTGTCATTTTCTTTTTTCCCTTGGTTTTATTTGCTTTTATGGAATGCTCTCCTTTCTTGGATAAGTTGGTTTGCAAAAAAACAAATTACTTTTCCTTTGCGACTTATTTTCTTGATATATTTTTTAATTAAATTTGTTTTATAATATATGTCCGAAACTAATCTTGAAAAACTTCCTCCACAAAATATTGAAGCTGAAAAATCTGTTTTGGGTTCGCTTTTAATTGATAAAGATGCGATTATCAAAATAGCAGATATTTTATCACCAAAAGATTTCTATAAAGAAATTCACGGAGAAATATACTCGGCAATGTTGGATTTGTTTGAAAAACGAGAACCAATTGATGTTTTATCCTTGGCAAATCGACTTTCAGAGAAAAAATTATTGGAAGAAATTGGCGGAAGAAGTTATTTAATTTCGTTAGCTAATTCTGTCCCTACTGCCGCTCATATCATTCATTATGCTAAAATCGTCCAGCGAAAAGCTACTTTGAGAAAATTAATTCAAGCAGCGGGGGAAATTTCCGAACTTGGTTATAAAGATACCGACGATGTTGGAAAAATTGTTGATGAAGCAGAGCAAAAATTATTTAATGTCTCGCAAAAATATTTAAAAACAAATATTGTTCCTATTAAAGAAATTTTAGTAGAAACTTTTGAACGGATTGATGAATTACATAAAGAATCGGGCAAACTGCGGGGTGTTTCTACTGGTTTTACGGATTTAGATAATCTATTGGCCGGTTTTCAAAAATCAGATTTAATTATTTTAGCTTCCCGTCCGAGTATGGGAAAAACTTCCCTGGCATTAGATATTGTCCGGCATATTGCCGTTGACCAAAAAATTCCTACTGGCGTCTTTAGTTTAGAAATGTCGAAAGAACAATTAGCTGACCGGCTTTTGTGCTCCCAGGCTAATTTGGATTTATGGCGTATGCGCACCGGCAAACTCTCAAGTTCTCCCGAAAACGACGAATTTGAAAGAATTGGTCATGCAATCGGGATGCTCTCGGAGGCACCGATTTTTATTGATGACACGCCTATCTGCAACATTATGGAAATTCGGACAAAAGCAAGAAGGCTACAGATGGAACATAATATCGGATTTATGGTTGTTGACTATTTGCAGCTAATTGAAGGACGGGGATATTCTGACAACCGGGTCCAAGAAGTTTCTGATGTCTCGCGCAATTTAAAAGGCATTGCCCGCGAGTTAAATATTCCAGTTTTGGCGTTGTCGCAATTGTCACGCGCGGTGGAATCGCGGCCAGGAAATATTCCTCAGTTGGCGGATCTGCGCGAGTCTGGGTGTTTAGATGGCGATACTCTAATTACCAACGCCGAAACTGGCGAAAGAATTTCAATAAAAGATATTGCTGAAAATCAACAAAAATCTTTTAAAGTCTCTGCGATTGGCAATGATTTTAAGTTATCAGCACAAAACCTTGTTAAAGCTTTTTATTCCGGAAAAAAAATGACCTTTGAGCTTAAAACTGTGACTGGCCGAAAAATTAAAGCCAGCGCTAATCATCCATTTTTAAAATTAGACGGCTGGACAAGACTTGATAAATTAAAAATTGGCGAACACATTGCTCTGCCTCGTAAAATAAACATTGAAAAACCAAAAAATTCTTTGTCACAAGATGAATTAATTCTACTTGCTCATCTTTTGGGCGATGGCTGTATCCTGCAAAATCAACCCTTCCATTACACAAGCGCGGATTTAAAAAATATTAAAATCGTAAAAAAAGCGGCGAAAAAACTTTTTAGCATTAAGAGCCGGCCTGTTCGGCAGAAAAACTGGTATCGTCTTTACCTTCTCTCGCCATATCACCTAACTCATAAAAAATATCATCCCATTACTCGCTGGTTTAAAAAACTTAATATCAAACTGGCGCACTCCCATGAAAAACAAATCCCAGAAGTTCTTTTGCAATGCGATGACAAAAATATTGCTTTATTTTTAAAACATCTATGGAGCACAGATGGAAATTTAAGCTGGAAATTGCTTCTAAAAAGAAAACCCGCGGGCAATATTTACTACTCAACTTCAAGCTACAAATTAGCCGAGCAGGTTCAATATCTTCTTTTAAGATTAGGGATTCAAAGCTCATTGCAAGAAGTAAAGCCAAAGAAAAAGAAATACAAAATGATGTATCATTTATATGTTGAGGGATCTTGTGAACAAATAAAATTTCTCAATCAAATAGGAATAGCAGGAGAAAGACAAAAATTAGTCTCAAAAATATTAAAAAAATTGCGGAAAATCTCTCCTAACCCGAATACTGATGTCATCCCAAAAGAAGCCTGGAGAACAATCATTAAACCAGCAAAGGAAAAAATTGGTATTTCTTGGCGAGAGTTTTGCCAAAGAATTAATACACATTATTGCGGCTGCAGTTTGTTTAAAAATGGTATCGGAAGGACACGGATGATGCGAATTTATGCCGGCCTCAAAGATGCCAGCATTTTAAACTTAGCTCAATCAGATATATTTTGGGATAAAATTGTTTCTATCAAACCACTTAGCATAAAAGATGTCTATGATGCCACCGTAGCAAATAATCACAATTTTGTAGCAAATGATATTATTGTTCATAATTCTTTAGAGCAAGACTCGGATGTGGTAATGTTCATCTATCGCGAAGAAATGTATAAAAAAGATACAGATCACCGCAATATCGCGGAAATTTACATTAGAAAACACCGCAATGGACCAACTGGCATGCTAGAATTATATTTTGATCACGAAAAAGTAAGTTTTAAAAATTTGGAAAAAAAACATGAAGTCTAAAACTAGCGTTTAGCGTTTAGAGGTTAGCATTTAGTGATTTATCTGCTTCACTAATTCACTAACCGCTAAACGCTAACCGCTAATATTATGTTTTCCAAACTCAAACAAATTCAGGAAATGCGGAAAAAGGCGCGGGAATTAAAAAATACGCTTTCGCAAGAACGAGCTTTTGGTTCAGCGCTTGAAGGCAAAATACAAATTGAAATGACCGGAAATCAAGAAATTGAAAAAGTCACAATTGATCCTTCTTTGTTGTCAACAGACCAAAAAGAAAAACTAGAAGAGGGGGTAAAAGACGCTTTTAAAAACGCGCTAAAAGAAATTCAGCATATAATGGCGCGCAAAGTTCAATCAGGCGAGTTAGAATTACCTAAATTTTAATCGAAATTTTAAAATTAACGGATTAACGAATTACGAATTTTAGTCAAGCGAAGCTTGACTTTAATTCGTTAATCCGCAATTCGTTAATCAAATAATAAATAATCTCATCAATGTCGATCCTTCCCCAATCTCTCCAAAAACTTATCTCTGAATTTGAAAAACTGCCGGGCATTGGTCCTAAAACTGCGCAAAGACTTTCTTTTTATTTATTAAAACAAAAACAGGAAGACTTAGACTTTTTTGGCCGAGCGCTTTTGGATTTGAAAAAAAATATTGTTCTCTGTTCGCAATGCCAAAATTTAGCCGAGAGCAATCCTTGCTTTATTTGCAACGATCAAAGGCGCGACCATTCACTGATTTGCGTCGTCGAACAGCCGCATGATGTAATCGCTTTAGAACAAACTCACGAATATAAAGGATTATATCACGTCCTTTATGGCGCAATTTCGCCAATTAATAATATCGGCCCAGAAAATTTAAAAATAAAAGAATTGCTTACGCGCTTGCAGGAAAATTCTGAAATTAAAGAAATAATTCTAGCCACCAACCCAAATCTTGAAGGCGAAGCAACGGCAATGTATATTAGCAAATTAATTAAACCGCAAGGATATAAAATCACCCGCATCGCCCGCGGTCTGCCAACTGGCGCTGACTTGGAATATGCCGATGAAATCACCCTAACCAATGCCTTAAAAGGAAGAAAAGAGTATTAAAAATTAGTTCGCTAAAATGTTGCTATAGCAACATTTTAGCAATTAAGGGCTGGCTTTGGAATAAAACTTACCACTTATATAGTCAGCCTAAATTTAACTTGATGAATTAAAGAAATTTTCTTTTTGTATTCTGAATAGACTAATAATTGTTCTTTTTCAATATCCCATT
>JBFLZX010000068.1:0-4237 GCA_040756075.1 Patescibacteria group bacterium
GGTTTTTTTACGGATTTTTCGAAAATCCGATTCTCCCGCCAAAATTCCAAAACTTTTTTTTCAATTTCCGGCAAGGAAAGATTTTTAAGATTTTTAAGCATTTTATTTAATATATAAAAAAACGGCTCATTTCTCAATAATGCACGCCAGTTCATATGATACTATCCACCCATATGTTAGGCTCAATAGATGGAGCCTCGATGGACACAAATCCAACTGATAGCGTTAAACCTATCAGTCAGTTTCTATTTTTTATCCATAAACAATAAACTGATTGATTATCCGCTAAAAATGTTAGCGCTTTACGGGCCTACGCGGTCAATAACTATACAGACCTAGACACTCTTAAAATTAATTGAATGTTTTTTAAAATTTTAGAATAATCCCGGAAAAAATTATTATGCGATTTTTCATAATAATATTGAATCAATAATTCGCGATAAACATGAAAAATAAATAAATCAAAATCCAAATTACGCGAAACAAATTCATTAAAAAATATTTTATCTAATTTATTTTTTCTTTCATGGATTGTCCTTACATACCAAATAGCCCACATAAAGGAAGAGTCCAAATACATAGCCTCCTCTAAATCTACGCATCCAATCTTTGATTTATAAATAAAAATATGTTTGGGAGATATATCGGAATGGCTAAGAATAAATTGTTGAGAGATTTTAATTTTTTTACGCAATAGCTCATAGTATTTTTTCGCATTATTGCGAAAATCACCATTAGATATCTTTTTTAAAAAATAATCAAATTGCTTATCCCAATATTCCAAATAATCGCAATTAATAAAGGCCGGCGGCAAAGAATTCCTTAATGAGAAAAGACCAAATTTTATTCTTTTCGCTTTTGATAATTTGCTAAAAAATTTAAAAAATGCCGCATCAGCTTCTGCTAAAGATTTTTTATTAAAAAATGATTTAAATTCTATATATTGGCTTTCAATAATATAAAAATCCCCGTCTTTTTTTATGGATAAATTATACGGCGTAGCAATACCAAATTTTAAAAAAATATCATTTGCAAAAAGATAATTTTTAATTTGATATTTTGCCAGAAACGGATTTAATATTTTTATAACAGTATTATTTGATGTTAAAAATACGCATGAATTTTTGGAATATTGAAAAATTTTTCTAATATTAAATCCGCAATTTTTCGCTACGCGAATATAATCATTTAAAAAAATATTTTTAATTGATTGATTTCCATTTAACCACAACATAAATTATTAGCTGTCCGATTTTTTAAATATGGAAGAAATCGGTTGATGTATTAAATCTAAATAAACAAGAACGTTTTTATTAAATTCTTTAATCATTCTTTTATTGGAACCCGAACGAGGATTATGTTCTATGTGGAAAATTCCGGTTGAAAATACCGGAACAATGAAACGATTAAGGGTGATGAGACAAGCACCCAAAAATGTGTCTTCCATCCCCCAGCCCTTAAATTGTGGATTAAATCCGCCAACATTATTAAAATCTTTTTTCTTAATAGAAACGGCATTTGTCACAAAAATAGAAGGTAAATCCCAAACTCCCAAAACTTTGTCTTGGCCAAAATTTTTAAAGTTATCAGTTTCTCTTAATAATTCAACTTTTCTTATTTCAATATTTCGCACATGGCGATGCATACGAAGCCATTCCGATTTAACTTCTTTTTTGAAGCGGAAATCATTGACAATATTCGGCTTAAAAATGCGCCGCGACAATCTTTTATCCGATAATTGAATATTTTCTTTAAAACTCACAAAGGCGGCTTCATTTAAATAAACATGCCTAATGGCATGTTCTCTAATAAAATGATTTTCAAGCACAACATCAGAATCTAAAAATATAATAATATCACCCTGTGCCAAGCTCGCTCCGAGATTGCGAGCATGAGCCCTGCCGAGATGATTTTGGCGCACATATTTAATCGGCATTATTTTATTAAATTTATTGACAATGCTTTCCATATTATCAGTCGAACCATCATCAACAACTATAACCTCGACAAGGCTTTTTTCTTTTTTGCTTAATTTTTGATATTGTATCGAACGCAGCGTATGCGCCAAAGTTTGCGCGGAATTATAAGAAGGTATAATTATAGAAATTTTATCAAAAAATGTTTGAGAAGAATTAAGGGGTTTATTAGATAATAACTCCAAACCTGTTGCTTTCGTAAAAATATCTTCCAGATGAGAAAAATCATTGGATTTATTTCTTAGACGCTCGGCAATTGTCTCCGACTCATTAAAAGCAAATAAAAAATCATTAGCTGTGAGGGCTTTAATAATTAACGGATGTAAAATTTGATTTTTTATAAGCGGCTCCGACCGAACGCCGTCCCATGACTGATTGGAAATTTTTTCAAAAATTCTCTTATCCCATAACTGCAATCCGAATTCGGCGGCGATTTTCTTTATGCGGCTAATTGCTTCTGGAATTTCTTTTTTGTCCGACACAAGCTCTTCAATTTCGAAAAAATCTCCAATTCGAGAACCAAATTTAAAAGAAATAGACGATGGCCCCTTGCGAGTTTCAAATTTGTCAACACAAGATAAAACCCATTTTGTTTCTCCGATGTTATGCAAAATATCAATAAGAGACGCAAGATGTTTTGGATTTATATCAATTTCTCGCTCAAATTTAGCTTCTCCTTTTTTTGCTTTATATTTTAAAATTAAATGAACGCCGTATTTATTGATTTTTAAACGAAAATCATGCCTGCCCTTTGCGAACATGGTTAACTCAACAACCCTGGTCATTCCTCCCCATTTTTCTTCAACACGACTGCGCAAAACCATAAAATCATTCCAAGTGATGGGTCCTCTGAGTTCGCATTCTATAAATTTTGTTTTTTGACTCATTGTTATTAAAATAAAATCCGGCGAATATTTTTATTATACCGCCGGATTATTGTTTTGTTAACCAAGGGAGGCATTGACGAGCCCATTTGGCGCCACCACGGTCAACTGCCATAAAACTAAGTAGTTGCAAAAACCTACTAGTTAAACTACAAGGCGCATGAATGCCGCTGTCTTCATAATTTTTACTTCCTACTACAATTTCCTCAAAATATCCTTCCGTTTTTCCCACTAACTGGCGGAATATAGCGCGCAACCCTTCAGATGAAGTTAAACGTCCGCGCGATTCATCTTTTTTATACCATCCTTTAATCGTCTCAATGTCAAAACTAATATCCTTAGAAGTTAACGCCGCAACAAGAAAATAAATAGCTGGCAGATTCAACAACTTCCGTTTGAGATCAGCCCAATATGGCATTATTATATCTCCGGGATACATTGATTTGATATGTTTTTCAGTAAGAGTGCTAATCCTATACGAACCAACGCAGACAATTCCTCTTTGCTTAAGCAGTTCTAAAAAACGCCTTTGTAGTTCCAAACTTAAATGCGCGCTTGCTCTTGGAGGCTTAAAAACGAACAACCCCCAATTACTGCTTGGTAACAACACTTCGCATTCTTTGTCTCCTAATTTAATTTCAAGGCATTTAAAATATAAATATCGTTCATACTCGGACAAATTTTGCAAATCAGCATCGCTTAAAAAATCTAAAAGTTTTTTATAAATCAAATCCCTCATCCCGCACCTCCGATTCTGTCTTTTGAAACAACCAAAGGCTGTTTATTTGTTAAACTGCTGATTTTATTTATATAATACCCATTTCGCCTAAAAAGTCAATGACGAAATAATAATTTCTTCTAAAACAGGATTAATGTTCAATATTTTTACGTAATAAAAAGTCGAGTCGAAAATTGAAAAAATGCTTTTTGTATTCAATAAAAAATGGCGTAAAAATAAATACTATTTACGCCATTTACTGCTCAATTTTAATAATTTTAAAAATTTGTTTTTTATTTGAAATCTCTCCTTCTCTTACATCGCCAACTCTTCCGCCAATAAATATCTTGGCCAACGGAGCGTCGTGAGAGACTACTTCTCCATTATGTTTTGTAAAAACCATATAGCTGCCGATTTTTATTCTGCGCGTCGCGCCATCCGTTTCATTTCTAACGGTAATAATGCTACCAAGCGACGCAACATCATTCTTTTGCGGTTCAACAATACAAGCTTGATTTTTAATCGATATTAAATCGCGAATTCTCACGGACAACATTTTTTTCTGGCGCTCATATTCTTCAAAAGAGAATATTCCTCTGTCTTCTTGTGCGTTTTTTCCTCCCTCTAAACTAACCTTTTGGAGCTCGTCAATTAGTTTG
>JBFLZX010000069.1:0-4152 GCA_040756075.1 Patescibacteria group bacterium
ATGTTGAAAACTGCATTTTGGGCAAATTTTCTTGTTTTTTTGTAGCCATAGTGTAAATTATTTAATAATTATGGCTACATTATCGCACAAAATGCAACTTTCAGCACCTCATATTTACCATTAAGTCGCTTTTTTTAATAAAATAATAACGAAGGCCCATGTCCTTTTTGCTGTGAAGCAAAATACAATAAGATGTCTCCCCGTCTCTGCCTGCTCTACCTGCCTCTTGATAATACCCTTCTAAACTAGAAGGTATGCCAAGGTGTATTACAAATTTAATATCAGCTTTATCAACCCCCATTCCAAAAGCAATAGTCGCGACAATCACTTTAAATTTGTTTTCCATAAAATCATTTTGAACTTTAGTTCTTTTGCAAGAAGTCATACCTGCATGATAGAAAGTGGCATTTACTCCGTTTTGCAAAAGAAACTCGGCAACTTCCTCTGCTTCCTTTCTGGTTATGGTATAAACAATTCCCGAACCGGTAAGAGAATTAATTATTCTCAAAGTTTCTTGTATTCTTTGAGTTTCATCCAAATCCGTCTGGACAAAAAATTTCAAATTTGGTCTATCAAAGCCTCGGATAAATACTTGTGGACTGCGTAACTCTAAACGCTCTACAATGTCATTTTTAACTTCAGGTGTTGCCGTGGCAGTAAAAGCAGCGACAATCGGACGATTTTTTAAACGCTTGATATTATCTCTTATTAAAAGATAATCAGGACGAAAATCATGACCCCATTGAGAAATACAATGGGCCTCATCTATTGCTACAAGATGTATATCTAAAGTTCCAAATAATTTTGCGAAATTGTTATTACTTAATCGCTCAGGGGCAATGTATAAAATTTTTATCTTGCCTTTTTTGATATCTTCTATTCTTCTTTCTATTTCTGTATTTTCTAAAGAACTATTAATAAAGGCTGCTTTTATTTTGCGAGCATTTAAACTATCAACCTGATCTTTCATAAGAGCAATTAAAGGAGAAATAACAACTGTTAATTTATTACTCAAAAGGGCGGGTAATTGATAACACAGAGACTTCCCGCCCCCAGTCGGCATTAATGCCACTACATCTTTGCCGGAGATTATACTTTCCACAATTTCTTTTTGTCCTGGACGAAAAGCAAAAAAGTTGAAATATTTATTGAGATATTGCTGAAACATTTTATGAATTATTTCAAAAAAAATTATTTTGTATATTTAAAGTTTTTCTCATAATATTTTCTCCTCTTCTTAAACATTCTTTTTAAATAATCGATTTCTTTGTCGTAGTAATCATAAATAGTTTTGTCAATTTTATCACTATGCAAAATCCTACCAATATATTGGCTCAATTTACCTTCGAAGGCAAACGGATAAACTAAAAATAAACAATCCAAATTATTAAAATGCGTACCTTCACCGAGTAATTGACCAGTTGCGATAATAATCTGGAAATGGCCAGACTCGATTTGCTTAATTTTTTCCTGTTTTTTTCGCAAAGTTAAATCTCCAGTCAAAGTTATCACTTCAAAATCTCTTTTTAAATATGCCTCAATAATTTGAATATGATCTTTACGTTCTGTTAAAATTAAACATTTTTTACCTTTATCTGCTTCTTTTTTAATATCTTCAGCAATCAATTTATTCCTTTCAGAATCAAATGTTAATACTTTTGCCAATAATTGATAATCTTCAGTTTTTACTTTATATGGAAATTTTAAGTCCGTTACTTTAATAATTATTTTAGCATTGATATCTTTAAATTTTTTATTATTAGCATTAAAATTTTTAGGGACTTCATAGATTATTTTTCCTAAATAAATAAAAATTAATTTCTCATCATTGTGTTTTCTAACCGGCGTAGCTGTTAAACCATAGAGATAATAAGGATTAAATTGCGTAATTACTTGCCGAAACATTTTAGCTGGCATGTGTTGACACTCATCGATAATTACCAATCCAAATTGACGAAACAGCTCTCTAAAATCATCAGCCCGAGCTAATGTCTGAATCATCGCAACAGTTATAGGAATTTGTACTGATTTTTTATTACCACTAATTTGACCAATTTTTCTTTTTGGGATTTGCAAAAAATCTTCGATCCTTTCTAGCCATTGATCATAAATCTGTTTGCGATGAGTAATAATTATTGCTGGCTGTTTTTTCTTTGAAATTAAAGCTAAGGCCATTATAGTTTTGCCGGAACCAGACGGCGCTACCATAATCCCTTGAAATTTCTTATCAAAAGCATCAACCGCTTTTTTTTGATAGTCAAATAAAGTGAAAGTTGGTCTATATTTTATCTCCTTTCTTTTATATCTTTCATCATAAATCTTATATGGAACACTATATTTATTAAAATTTTGTACAAGTTCGTCTAAAAAACCCCTCGGCATTAATACATTTTCATCATCTTTAATTATGGTTTTAAAATATTTCTCTACGCCATAAACTGACAAGCCTATTTTTTGCTTAATAGCATATTCATTGTTAAAAAAATTTAATTTTTCAGTTAAAAAACTAGATAATTGCTTAATAATATATTTTTTAGGAATTACAATATGAGAATTTATAATAATAGGAATTGCATTTCCTGTGTATTTAATTTTTATTTGATGTAATTTGTTATTTGAAAAATTTTCAAATAAATGATTTAAAGTTCGAAAAGGAATTCTCTTAATTGAATTTAAAAATTGCCATTGATCACTCGCTGGCTTGAAATTGTTGTTAGGATCAAGAAAAATACTATTGCCTTCTTTTCTTGACTGACCTTGTAAAGGTAAAGCTATCAAATTACCCAAACCCTTACCGCTATGATAATCTTGATTAGGAAACAACCTGTCAAAATTATCTTCTTTGTCAAATTCATCAACATTTTTTGATTCTTTAATCAAATGCAAAAATATTTTTCGTGATTTATAAGCAGGGTAGGGACTATCAAAAAACCACCAAACATGACCGCCATTGCCCGAACGAGATCTTTCGATCTGAACCGGCAAATTATATTTATTACTTTGTTTCAATAATCTCTCTGCTGATTGAATCCAGTTATTACCATCAAAATCCGCAGCTATAAACCAAGAATTGTTATCCTGAAGTAAAGGATAAATACCAACAGTTTTATACCCCCTTAAATGACCCTCGATAATATTATCAGTCAATAGGGCAAACACTTTTTTACTTTTATCTTCATATACTGGAAAATATCCACTTGCTCTGCCATCCCATTTTTCCCATCTTAAAGCATAGACATCGCTTCTGCCGCGAAAAAGCGAAGTAAATATTTTTATCTTTTGGGCTGGGGTAAAATTACTCACAAATTTAGTCAGATTATAACTTTCTCTCTAAAATATTCACAATAAATTTCTCCGAGAGTATCAGGAAACCCCCAACCTATATCTTCGACGTCAGAGACAATTTTTTTAAATCTCAATAGATAATTATCCTTTAACTTATTCTTAATCACAAATTGAGCTGCTGATTCGTACATATTCTCCATACTATTATAAAATGATTCATCAATATCGCCATATTCTAAAGTAAATTTA
Source organism: Patescibacteria group bacterium (assembly GCA_040756075.1). Taxonomy (GTDB): domain Bacteria; phylum Patescibacteriota; class JABMPQ01; order JABMPQ01; family JBFLZX01; genus JBFLZX01. The sequence continues at coordinate 3,535 of JBFLZX010000069.1, forward strand.
ACTCCCATTTCAACATAGAAAATCATCAAATCGGCAATAAAATATTTATTAGTGCAAATTTTTTTAAAATCATTAATTGCTTTTTTGGCAATTGATAATCTCATTTTTCCAAAACCCCTATTGGGGAAAAATTCATCTTTGATTATCTTTTTATATTTATTATGTAAATCTAAATCGCCATTTTTGACTAATTTAAATTGATAAAATTCGTTTACTTTAGAAAATTTTCTAAATAATTCAATAATTTCACTAATTAATTTTTCTCTTGATAAATCTTTTAAATATTGTTTTAACTGCAAAATTGATACTTTAGACATAATGCTATAAAATTAAGAATCTTATTTTGATAATTTTATTAAATTTTTTAGTTTTTTCCTATATTTTTTTAGATCAACTAATTCTTCATCGTTTAATTTTTTTTTAAGTTTTCCTTAGAAAAAAAGGTTCATAAGTTAATTTTAAAAGAATTTTACTAAAATCAATTTATCCACAAGGGTATACCTAGTCAAATGGAACAGTGTGAATAGTTTTTTCTAGATAGTTTAGCGGAGAATCAAAGATTTCGGGATGGCTAAATCTGATAGAAAATTCAGCCACCATTTCCGGAAGGTATGACGG
>JBFLZX010000070.1:0-4127 GCA_040756075.1 Patescibacteria group bacterium
GAGCGCAGCGACGAGGGATCTCTCAACTGACACCGAAGGTGTCATCCCGAGGAGCGCAGCGACGAGGGATCTCTCAACTGACACCGAAGGTGTCATCCCGAGGAGCGCAGCGACGAGGGATCTCTCAACTTGTTTGAGACAAATCCCTAAATTTAGGATTTTTACTTTTAATTAACGCAATTTTCTTTTTTCTACTCCAACCTTTAATTTTCTTTTCTGCAACAATCGCCTCATAAGGTGTTAAAAATTCCTCGCAATAAATTAATTTATTAATGTTATATTTTTTCGTAAAACCATCAACTAATTTATTTTTATGTTCGTAAATCCTATTTTGGAGATTACTTGTAACTCCGGTATAAAGTGTATTTGATTTATTTGTCATGATATAAACCCAATAAGTTTTTGACATGATAATTCTCGCATTCGCGAGAGATCCCTCACTTCGCCCCGAAAGCTTTCGGGGCTTCGTTCGGGATGACACAAAATTGCGAGAGATTCCTCCCCCTCGCTTCGCTCGGGGTCGGAATGACGCATTTAATTTCCCTTTTTATTACCTAAAAGTAAGTTCAATGACGATAAAATAAGCACCCCACAAATTATACCTAATGATATCATAATTACTTGAAAAAGTGAAGAATGAAATCGCCAAATAAGCACTGCTTGTAAAATTGTGGCTGCTACAAGCCAAAAAACAAAAGAAAAGCGCTTGATTGACATTAAGTAAAAAATCAGCACATTTAGTAGCGAATACGCGGCCATCATTAGACTCATGATCCCAAGCAAGCCTGCCCCATTTAAATATTTTGTGCCAAAAAGCAAGGAAATAATAAATTCTGGAAAAAGAAAATATAATGCACTCGAGATTGTCGAAACTACTGCCACCAAACCAAAAGAAAACAAAAACAAATTTAAATGTTTTTCATGACGTTCAAAACGTTCTGTGGACATTGGCAATAAAACCATAGTAATTATTCCAGTGCTAAAAAATATTATGCGCGCCAACATTGCAAGCGAACTATAAAGCCCGCCATCCTCGCCAGAAAAATAATGTTTTACCATTAACAAATCTGTATTATATAAAAGTGTCAAGCACAATGTTGCAACAAAAAATTTCCCTAAATAAATAAAATGATCTTTTGTAATTTTGATTTTTGGAGAATTTTTGTCAATTTTTATTTTATCAATATATCGCAGAAAAAAATACATTATAATTGCACCGAAAATAAAAGGCGCAACATAACCAACCACCGCGCCAGAAGTTGAAAATCCCAAAATTACAAAACCAATACCTAAAATTACTTTCATTATCACGCCAATAAACCCCAGAATGGACATAAGCATAAATTTCTGCAATCCTTGAAAAATTGATTGATACAACGCAGTTACAAAAGCAAAAATAAAACTTGCGTCAATAATTATTAATGCCGTGAGAGGCGTTTTCAAATAATCAGCAATAAATCTTACAAAAAATATTGAGATAATGAAAATTGCAATGCCAAAAATTAAAAATAATTTTTCACAATAATTTTTGAAAATTTTGAGACCTTGCATATCTAGCCGAGCTCTATATACAGAAACTTGTCGCGTTACTGCTGTAACCAATGTTCCGCTCATTACCCCAACAATCATAAAAATACTTTCTAATGCAATCAGCTCACCATATTCTGCTACGGTCAAAAGCCGACCAATGACCAAATTAAAAACATAATTAAAAATATTGACAATTGTTGTGCCGATAAACAAAATCAGCGTGTTTTTTAAAAATAAGCTGGCACGGATATTTTTGATAAGTAAGGAAATCATAAATTATGATGCTAATCTACGAATTTTATACCAATCTACAAATTGCGAATAATAAAGTTGCATAATTATAAAGATATTATATAATGAAATAAAAGAAAATAAAAGAATCTCGAATCTGGAATCTTGTAACTCGAATCGAATATTGAATTTTGAAGCATGGATTAATTCGCTTATAGCGGATTATTATTCTGAATTCTATATTCTAAATTCTATTCAAGATTCTAGTTGCGAGATACAAGATTCATAAAATTTTATGAAACGCATTCTCGTTACCGGTGGCGCCGGATTTATCGGCTCGCATTTATGCGAATATTTGCTTGAAAAGGGCAACGAAGTAATTTGTGTTGATAATTTTTTTACTGGCCAAAAACGCAATATTCTGCATTTGATGAAAAATCAATATTTTGAAATTATCCGCCACGATATCACTTGGCCGCTCTATTTAGAAGTTGATCAAATTTATCACCTTGCTTCTCCTGCCGCGCCGATTCACTATCAAAAAGATCCGATTCAAACAACAAAAACAAATGTTCTTGGCGGAATCCAAATGTTGGGATTAGCAAAACGTTTAAAAATTCCAATTTTGTTAACTTCAACTTCAGAAATTTACGGCGATCCAAAAGAACATCCGCAAAAAGAAACTTATTGGGGCAATGTTAATACCATTGGCCCCCGTGCATGCTATTCAAATAACACAGAAATATTAACTAGAGATGGTTGGAAATTATTTAAAGATATAAAAAAAACTGATAGTGTAGCAACACTAAACAAAAATCATCAGATTGAATATCGCAAACCAACAGAAATAATCAAACAAGAGTATAACGGAGAATTAATTGAATTTAAAAACTATCAATGCGATCTCTTAGTAACGCCGAATCACAAAATGTATGTAAAAAAAAGAAGTGCCCAAAAGAAAAAAACTTTTGAATTATTATCTGCCTTTGAAGCAATTAATTGGGATAGATCACACATGCTTAAAGTTGCAAATTATGATGCCCCTACTAAAAAATGGTTTTATTTTTCTAAAAATATTAACCGGAAAAATAGCAAAACACCATTTGTTGAGAAAATAAAAATGGATGATTGGTTGGAATTTTTTGGATATTACATCACGGAGGGTTGCGTTTCGATTCGAAAACGAAAATGTGTAATAAATAAGAAAATATACACGAGAAATGATTATCGAATTTTGATCGCCCAAGATAAAAAAAATAAAAAAAATTATAATAAAATAAAGAATTGTCTGGAAAGACTGCCATTTAATTTTGTAACAAGCTTTGATCATCAATTTTGTATTACAAATAAACAACTCGCTAATTATTTATTACAATTTGGGAAATCGCATGAAAAATATATTCCTCGTGAATTAATGGATGTTTCGCGACAACAATTAAAAATTTTGTTTGATGCAATGATGTTAGGCGATGGTAATCGCGAGGGTGATACTTATTATAGTAATTCTTTTAAGTTAATCAGTGATTTTCAGGAAATTTTATTAAAAATTGGTTATGCTGGGAATATAGCAATCCATGATAGAAGAAAAAAACGATTACTATATGACATTCACATTCTTAATCAATTTAATAAAAAATATATAATGCCATCGTATCCTAATCGAAGAATTCAACAATATAATGGTTCCGTTTACTGTGTTAATGTGCCAAATCATATAATATTAGTCCGACGTAATGGCAAAGCATTATTTTGCGGTAATTGCTACGATGAAGCAAAACGTTGTGCGGAAACTTTGTTTATGGATTACTGGCGCCAAAATAAAGTGCGCATTAAAATTATTCGTATCTTTAATACATACGGCGATCGCATGGCCCTAGATGACGGCAGAGTTATTTCAAATTTTATCATTCAAGCTTTGCAAAACAAACCAATTACAATTTATGGCAAAGGTCAGCAAACTCGATCTTTTTGCTATGTTGATGATTTAGTTCGCGGGCTTTATAAAATGATGCAAACTGACGATAAGGTTACGGGCCCAGTAAATTTGGGAAATCCCGGCGAATTTACAATTTTAGAATTAGCAAAATTAGTCATTAAATTAACTGGCTCAAAAAGTAAAATTGTTTATAAACCTTTGCCGCAGGATGATCCAAAACAGCGTCGGCCGGATATTACTTTGGCGAAAAAAGTCCTTGGCTGGAAACCGACTATTCCGCTAAAAGAAGGGTTAAAAAAGACAATTCCCTATTTTAAAAAAACTCTAAAAGGAAAGAGAATGATAAACTGACGCCGGGGGCGTCATCCCGAGGAACGGAGCAACGAGGGATCTCTCAATTGACACCGAAGGTGTCATCCCGAGGAGCGGA
>JBFLZX010000071.1:0-4037 GCA_040756075.1 Patescibacteria group bacterium
AGGTGTGGGATTTATTTTTAAGTCCCTATAGCTTAATGGATAAAGTACAACCCTCCGGAGGTTGGGATCTCCGTTCGACTCGGAGTAGGGACAAAAAATATAAACAAGCGGCGAAATTTAAAATTTCTGACTTAAATCTTCAACGCCAGCTCAAGAGATATAGTTGATCTATTTGTTATTTGGATTTATAGATGTTTTAAATGAATAATATTTTACCTTTTTGCCGTTTTTTGTTTCTTCGCCTTCGCTTTCATCTTCCCAGTGAAAAATATCTTGACCAGTTGTCTTAGCCCAATTTCTCATTTTTTCATTTTTGGCAAAGAATTCATAGCGGAATTTTTGTCCTTTTTCATTCACAACATCTTGCATGATTTTTCTTGCCGCTTTATATAAAAATGTCGTTTCACGATCTTTCTTTTGATCGGTTATAGTTTTTATGTAGGTTGAAAATTCTTCCCCGCCATAATCGATGGTTACTATGCATATTTTACTTCCATATTCAAGAAGGACTCGATGAACATCCGGATATTCTTGATCGTAGTCAGCATAATCATAACCAAGATTTCTAGCCTTTTCCAAAGTAATTGTTCGTCGCCTTGAAAGAATTTCATTTATAACATCACCCTCGTTTTCGGGGTTATATTCAAATGTTTCTCTATTTATGTTCTCTGGCGAATTTTTCATAGTCGTAATATTAACGTCGGCGTGTATGCGATGTCCGAGCGAAGCGACCGAGAGCGCAGCGTAGTGCGAGTGTTAGCGAGAAAGCCCGCCGTTCAATATTTCAAAAGCGCAGAAATTTTGTCAGGAAGATGGTCAAGTCCACTAAATTCTTTTACCACGATTGATTTTATTTTCTTTTTTAATTCTGGTCTAACATGAGTAATAGTCATCTCGTCTTTTCCGCCAATACTCTCGCAATCATCTTCAATTAAAATGTCGGGCATAATTCTTTCTGCAATATCTTTGTATTGTTCACCTGTTTGGCGGAAAAGGACTTGACCATCTGGAAAGCCATATTTTTTCAAAACAAACTTGTCTTTCTCGACATCTTCGGCAGTTTCGTGAGAGCTCAAATACAAAATTTCTGCGCCATCCTTTTTCCAATTCTGCAATTTTTTAACTGCATTGCCGACAGGAACATACGATTTATAATCATGCACAGATTTTTCTTTGGCCTCAACTTGTTTAACAATTTCTTCGCGAGTATGACCTACTGCGTTTTTGTGCATTATTGTTGTGCCGTGTAAGAAAACTAATATCTTCATACAAATAATTAAAAAATTGCTTTATATAAAGTTATCGAGGCGGGCGGAGGCGGATTGCACATAACGTTTGCGTGTATGCGATGTTTGCGTAGCAAATATGGGAGAGGGCTTTCAGTGAAAGCCCGAACCGCATAGCCAGTGTTAGCTGATGTATGCTTTTCCTTTTATCTTATCCCGACGTAAAGTCGGGATGCTTTACCAAAATGGACAAAATTGATTTTTTGTCTTGGTTTTGGCCGGAGGTGGGGGTGCCCCAGCACCAGAGCAAAGCTCGGTGCGGGGTAAAAATGGCCAAAACCCAAGACACCTTATTGTTCGTTTCTAGCAAAAACATCAATGTAGCTTTTATACATATATGATTGCCCATATTTTTTGCCTTTGTCTTTTGGTGTTAGGATGCCCATTCTAACAAAACGATCAATCACGGTCTGCGCTCCGGCACGAGTAAAACCAGTCCATTTTTGAATAACATTGGTTGTTACGATTGGTTGTGCGTACAATTTTGGTAATACCAAGGCTGCGCTTTCAGAAGCACGTTTGCCAAGAGATTGAATTTTGTAAATATCTTTCTCACGCAATTCGGTAATTTTTCCGACTGTGTCTATTGCTTCGTTCGAGATTTCAACTACACCATCAAGAAAAAATTCTATCCAGTCCAAAACTGCTCCGTTGTGATAACCGAGCAATTTTTCATAATAAAGTTTTTGATGCCTTTTGAAAAAGGATGATAAAAACAAAACTGGCTTTTCCAGATATCCTTCTTTCCAGAGATAAAAGGTGATGAGCATACGCCCTGTTCTACCATTGCCATCCAAAAATGGATGAATTGTTTCAAATTGTGCATGAATCAGCCCAGCCTTTACAACAGTTGGAAGATTATCTTCGGCGTGTATAAATTTTTCCAAGTCATTGAGCGCGCGGTGCATGTCGTCAACCGGCGGCGGCACAAAACTGGCATTGTCTGGACGTATTCCGCCGATCCAGTTTTGGCTTTTGCGAAATTCCCCCGGGTCGGAAAAATGTGTTGCTCGCGCCTTCTGCATTAGTTGTTTGTGTAAATCGCGAATGAAACGCAAGACCATTGGAAAGTCCTCTGATCTCATTCTTTTTATTCCATAGTTCAAAGCTTTAATGTAACGCAAGATATCATCAACATCGTCTGGTATTTTGGTGTCTATTTTTACCTCAGCAGCAATCGCATCAATCATGGTAGCACGAGTTCCTTCAATTTGGCTTGAAGAAGTCGCGTCTTTTCGCAAATACATCAAGAGAAAAAAGTCAGCATCGGGAAGTAATTTTGTTATTCCATCGAGTTTGCCAAGTAGCCGAGTGGCTTCATCATTTTTTTTCAAAATTTTGGGGTCAAATTCAAAACCAGCCTTTGGAGGGAAAGGATGCGGGATAAAAGCCTTAAAACCGGCAGGCTGGGGCTTAAATTGCCCGATTTCAATATGATGTTGCATAGTTTGTTTGCATCTTTCTATGAATGTATACAAAGTATATCAATTTGTATATTTTATGTCAAATGATGTATACAAACTGGGGCGAATGGCCAAAACCCAAGACGTCTATTTTAGTTGGATATGATTTTGTAGATTTCGCGCGGTGTTTGGTTGGCGTCAATGATTGTAAATCCATGATTGCGCGCTTTTTGGGCGAAACCGCTAAGGTCTCTCAAGATTGTCGCTTGTTGCTCTTGGGTTTGACCCATTGGGTTGGTTCTTTCGTTTTCGGCAAAACGTTTTTTCAAAACTTCAGGACTCATGTCTAAGTAGTATGCCCTGTCAAAAAGTTCGGTAACAGCAAGCACATTAGCGGCGAGCCCAAAAAGATAAACGGTTGATTTTTGTCCATTAAGCCACGAGCGCAAAAAATTTTTATCCCACAAGAAATCATGGGTGCCTAACCATTCTTTGCTTGCATCATGAGGAAAATCTACTTTGTTTCCGTTCTTATCAAACCACTGCCCAAGTCCCTTAATGCTGTCTGCGTCTATAACATTCTCACCATGCTTTTTCAAAAAAGCGGAAACATAAGATTTTCCGGAATATGGCATGCCTGTTATAAGAATCTTTTGCGCGCCTTTCTTCATTTGATGTCCTTAAAATTGTTTTTCAACATTCCTTTCGTGCTTTGGTAATAGTAAGAAATAGAATCCTCCATGCCATTAAGTAATCTTTTTTTGACCTTGGTAAAAACCATCAGTGTGGCATCGTCAATTTTTATGCCCCAGCCTTGTTCAGTTTGTATCCATTCACCGCCGAGTGTCTGTTTGATTGCTTCGCCTAAAAAACTTCCAAACAATAGAACGACATTATCAAGTTGAGCGGGTGGTTGGTCAGGCCAAGCTTCTTGAATGAGATTATCCAATTTCAGAATTGACTGTTCGTCAAAACCAAGCTCCACGCCGAGAGATTGCTTTGTCGTATCGATGTGTATTTGTGCGTATTGTCTAAATTGATTTTGTTCCATATCAAATGAATTGTTTTTGGAGCCTCGCACCAGAACAAATTCGGTGCGGGGTAAACTCCGCGGAGCAAACTCCATTACTCCCCTCTATTAAAAATTAAAAATCAATTTTGTCCATTTTGGGAGAGCAAGGCCTTTAGGCCTAAAAGGAAAAGCATATTTCAGCTAACGTCCGCGTGTATCTGAAGTTTTCATCCCGATTAAATAGGATAAATATTGATTATCAAATAACGCTTGATTTTTAAACCCCACCCAAATCCTCATCTATTTAAGGGATGAAAATTTGGGCGGAGGAAAATT
>JBFLZX010000072.1:0-4037 GCA_040756075.1 Patescibacteria group bacterium
GGGTTTAGGGTGAAAAGGAACCGCCGCAGCCGCCTCCGCATTTGCTCGCTCCCCGCAAAATTTTTCGCGCCAGGAATAAAAAAAAGAAAACACGCTTGGCCCGCCCGCCCTTCCGCGCGTGTTGAAAATATACTCCCTAAAAATAGATTTTTTACAGATCAAGAAGTAAATCAGAAGGATATTCCATGTCCCTACACTTATACGCAGCACCTTTTGAGTAAAAGCCAATTTTACCTTCATATCCTTGAATGTCTTGCCGAATAAAATCTTTAACTTCTCGTCCAAAAAATCCCTCTTTCTCTATAAAATTAACCTTTTTATTGCCTGATGAGGTAACTAACCTAGGTAGATTTAAACCTAATAAGCAAGGGGCATAAATCCACGCTGGACTTCTAGGATTTATTTCATAGACAAAATAGTTGCCTTCTTTTTCAATCGTTTCTATTTCAATAATACTTGTTTCAAAATCATTTGATTTTACTAGTTCTTCAGCGAGGGGTAATAATTCTTTGGTTTGCCTAATTTTACCGAACCAAGTAGCACCATTCTGATCGAGTCCAATCTTCTCCATCTCCACAAACCCAACAATCTTTTTTTCTTTTATAGCAGCAATGCAATTCACATATCTACCAGAGATATATTCTTCCACAAGACAAGAAATTTCACCGCCATTCCAAATATCTGCGATTTTTTGTATGTTTTGTTTCAAATCATCGCTATTTCTGCTGACATACGCTCCTTTTGTTAATCCTTTGCAAACAACAGGATAGCCTAAAGTGTCAGCATATTCCAAAGTATATTTGATATTTGTAAAAACTTTTCCTCTTGGAACCAAATATTTAGGATCTTCCGTTTGAATTACCTTGCTTAAGTTGTCCTTTCGCAAGTTTTTGATCGTTTGCTTGGGCGGAGCTACTAACTTAATTTTCAGAAAATCGAGCTTGTCTTTAATAAAAGAGAAAAGTATTACAGTTTCATCGTAGCAAGGAAAAATATAATCCAAACCATAAATATTTTTAACATCGATCAATTTTTTAACCAGTCCGTCAAAGTTTAATGTTCTCAACTCATCCCAACAAAAAACTTTTTTAAAAAGATCAGGATTTTGAGTCACTAAGGGTGTATTATCAACACCAATAATCTCAAAATCGGCTTCCTTTAGGCACCTTGCAACCCCAAATCCTGCTTGGGGACTGTCGACAACTTTCAAATCAGTAACTAAGGCAACTTTTTTACTCATGTGTTTTTACTTCTGGAACTTTGGTAATAAAATTTGCTGCTTGGCTATGAGAATAAGCCCCAATATTATGGATTACGACCTTGTCTCCTATTTTTGGAGTCTGCCCAATCATCATTAAATCGCTAATTTTGTCAATTTGCATACAAGAATTTCCAAAAATCTCTATTTCTGTTGGCTGTTTCTCGGCTTTACTTGCTGGTATATATTCAACCCAATATTTCTTTTCGTAATGACAAGGAAAGTGCATAATGTTGGTGTCAACATTTACCAGAAATTTGTCTGTTCCAGTTTTTTTCAAAGAAATTACTTTTGTCTTCAAATCTACTGCGTCAGCAACAATATTTCTGCCCGCTTCGCTTATAATTTTGACTTTAGGAAATAGTTCAGAAACAAGGACAGGCAATCTTTGATAAATCTCAGCTTCGTAAATAAACTCATTGGCTGCTGGCAAACCTCCACCTATGTCTAAAAACTCCAACTTTAATTTGGAACTATCACAAAAATCCTTTATTTGAGAAAGCAACTTTTGATAGTTAGAAATCTTGAAATTATTGGTTGAGAAGTGGAAATGAAACCCAGACAGCTTTTTTACCGAGTTAACTTTTCTTACTACCTCTACCAAATCCCTACTGTTAATATCATATCCAAATCGATTCCACACCCCACTGGCGTTTAAGTAAACTCTTAGCCCTATCTTTAGTTTTTCTAGCAACCTTGGATTAACTTTTGCGAGAATTTCAAAATCAGTATCATTGTCGACATTAAAGTAAAGAAGATCTATCTCGTTCAAAATATCATTCACCAACTCTACTTGCTTTGTAGGTCCGTTTAAGATTAAAGCCCTGGGCTTAAAAGCCTTTACTTTATCCCATTCAAAACTGCTGAGTATCTCAAATTCAGAACCTAATTCTTTAACCGCAATCAAAACAGATTCAGAAGAATTTGTTTTGACAGAATAAAAAAGTTCAAAATCTACGCCCTTATCCGTAAAAGCCTTTTTAAGTTTGCTAATATTAGCCTTAATTGTTGTTTTATTGACTGAATAGTAAGTCATGTTAAATCGCTTTTTTGCTCTTGTAATAAAAATAGTCTTTATCGGTTGCGTAGTATTCCCTGTATTGATTAAGCGGATCAAGATTAAATTCAACAATATGTAAAGTCTTTGGATCCTTGTCGTTGGTCTTATGAGTTATTCCAAGTGGTGGATTAACAAAATATGAACCCCCCATTATTCGATCCGAATAAAAGCTCGATTTATATTTACCAACGGAATTAACAAAGAGCAGAGCAAATGAATTCTCGTAAGCACGACTTACACCTAAAGCTGTATAATATTTTTTCTCTAGCGAAAACGAATATTTTGCTTGAAGAGCATTTCCAGCTATACCCCAAAACGAAGGGACAACTACTAAATCCGCTTTTTTAACATACATTCTAAACACTTCTGGGAGAATTAAGTCCCAACAAATTGCCAACCCAATCCTTACTTTACCCACATTAAAAGTGGCTCTCTTACTATCTGGCTGACAAATATAGTTCTCGTTATAAATAAGTGCTTTCTTGCTATACTGTGCCAGTTTCTCTCCGTTTTTAATAACTAGACTTGTGTTTGAGTAGTTTTCTCTTTGCTTCAGAAGAAATGATCCCATAACGAAAGTTGTCTTTGGAGAAATCTTGGAGATGTTTTTTAGTGAGTCAAGAATCTGCTCAGACGAAATTTCTTGCTCGTAGTCTTTGATCAGATCGAGCTTGAGAGGTCCTGAAAGAAAATATTCGGGGAAAACAACAATATCTACTTTTTTAAGAGTTTTTTTATTGCTTTTTACCAATCTTTCAACTTTTTCTAGGTTTTCTTTAACCTTTAAGAACCCTGGTAAAAACTGAAAATAGCCAATTTTAATAGTCATTTTGTTAGTTTTTATTAAAACAGATTATTAAAATATCTGTCTCTATCAAATTTAACATCTGGTTTGACTTTTATTTTATATCCTCTTCCTACAATAAATGCCGGTGGATATTTTCTTCCCCGCTCCCCTTCAATTCTTAGCTCTTTAATCCTACGAAGCCATTCAACATCATGCCCTAATTCTCTAGCGACTTTTTCAGGACTTTTCTTCTGCCAGTTCATCCGTCTTAAGATGGGATCTAAAACATGACAGCTTGCTCCATATAACTGTTCATCATAAATTCCCAGCTCGCTTATCGCTGGACGCCTATCTGTTATGTAATCTGGAACTCCTAACATTTCTGCAATTTTATAAACTTCTGATTTATAAAAATCTATAAATGGCTGGAAATGTCCTGCTGGTCCGCCAACGCTAAAAGCCGCTAAAATAAATTCTGTTCCATTAGTTGTTCCAGCACATATTGCGTTATTGTTGTCTGCTGCTTGATACAAAAGCGATGCTCTTAATCGTGGTAAAATCCCACTTAATTCCCAGGGTTTAGCATCTGGGAAAGTTTGACGAACCGCCTCAACTAACGGACTTATATCAATATACTCATAATCAATACCCATGTCCCTTGCAGACTGGATAGCGTAAATTACATCTTGATATTCAACAAGGTTCATGTTTCCTTGTTGTCCTTCTGGCGCTCTGCCCATAATTAATCCTTTGACAAAATGTCTTGTTCCTAAAAGCGCATCTCTACACAGCGCTGCTGTAGTAGCTGTCAAGTACCTGTTTTTTTAGACAGTCATCCTCTTTCTCTTTCTTTTTTCAAACGGTGTCATTTTGAGAATTGAGTGAATACGTTTATGGTTGTAATAGTACACTTGTTGGTAAATGTATTCAAC
>JBFLZX010000073.1:0-3972 GCA_040756075.1 Patescibacteria group bacterium
TCGGACACAAAAAGAATGGCATTATCGGAAAATAAAATTAACTGCTCAAGGCAAGAAAAAAGCCAGACAACTTTTGGCAATGAGGAAATTGCCATTGTGAAATTAGTGGTTAGCTAGATATTAATTACTAGTCAATTTATGTCTAAGTTCATTACTTACCTACTCTCTCTCGTAATTGTTATTGTTTTAATTTTTATCGGCGTCACTTATATTCAGGATTATTTCCGTGAACATCCTTTTGAAGTAAAACTTTTAAAAGAAACTGAAGAAAAATCGATTGGTTTGAACGAAAAATATATCAAAAATGTTTCTATTTCGGATATAAATACACCGCAGCCGAAAGTTGTAATTGAATTTGATGAAAAAGGAAAAGAGATTTTAACAAAAGCAATGCGTAAAAACCGCGAGGCAAAAATTATTTTAGAAAGCGAAGGGGAAAAACTGGGAGAATATTCAGTTGCCGCGGATACTGCCGAAGGAAAAATTATTTTATCGGGTTTTGTAAACAGCGAAGAAGCGAAAAAATTTATTGATTCAATAAAAGTTAAATAGACTGAAAAAAACAAAGAGGCCGTTTCTTTCATAAAAAACCGGCCTCTTTAATTTATTAAAAACTGTTAATTTTTACTTTAAAGAATCTTTTAAAGTTTTGCCGGCAGTAAATTTAGGAACTTTCATTGCTGGAATTTGGATTTTCTGTGAAGGATTTTGAGGGTTAACGCCGGTGCGGGCCTTTCTTTCTGTGACTGAAAAGGTACCAAAGCCAGTTACTGCGACTTTTTCGCCAGCTTTTATTTTTTCCGTGACTAAACTAACAAAGGCGTCTAAAAGACGGTCAACATCTTTTTTAGAAAGTCCGGAGCGCGTGGCTAAAGTTTCAATTAACTGTATTTTTGTCATAGTTTTTCACCCCCTTCCATTAATTTAGCGTCTAGCGTTTAGTGATTTTATACTTTCACTAATTTACTAACCGCTAAACGCTATTTCACTACTTTCATTGTACTTCTTCCCTCAAAATAGCGCAAAGGTTTTGTGTGGATTAGTTGTGGGCAACTTTTGCCTGAAGTCAGGCAAAAAATTATTCTTTTTGCATTTATTTGGCTTAAGTAAGCCTTGTAGTTTGCTTATTTGGGAATTTCGTTTAAAAACCGGCTGCCAAGAGCTGGTTCTATATTTGAAAATTTGCTAATTAAAAATTGATTGAAAATTGAAAATTGAGAATTGAAAATTTATACCATTACTTCCTCATAAACCCGTTCTAATTTTTTCGCCATGCCGCTCTTTTCATCAATTTCAATCACTGCCCCGCAGATTTCACAAAGTCCTCGCTCAGGCACAACAAAGCGAGAAGGCATTTGGGTTAAAAACCGCGCCAAAACTTCTTCTTTTTCCATGCCAATAATAGAATCTTTCAAACCAACCATCCCAAGATCAGAAATATAAGCAGTGCCATTTTTTAAAATTTGAGCATCAGCGGTAGAAATATGAGTATGAGTCCCAAGACAAGCGGAAATTTTTCCATCAAAATAAAAACCAAGGGCTCTAATTTCGCTTGTTGCTTCAGTGTGGGCATCAACAATCACTATTTTAATGTTTTTATTTTCTTCTAAAATTTTTTCTAAAGCGCGGAAGGGGCAGTCAAAATTTTCAGGGAAAAAAACCCGGCCAACAAGATTGGCGATTAAGACTTTTGTTTTTCCCGCTTGCCAAACAAGATAACCGCGGCCAGGAACATTTGGCGGATAATTAACCGGCCGCAAAAGCGGCAGTTTCCCTTCTTTTAAGATTTCAATCGCCTCTTTTTTATTAAAAATGTGATTGCCGGAAGTAATAACATTTACTCCCATATCAAATAGAGCCTGCATTGTTCTTTTAGTAATGCCAAGTCCATGCGCCGCATTCTCGCCATTAGCAATAATTAAATCAGGTTTAAATTTTTCTTTTAATTTTGGCAAAGCGATCCTCAGGGCAGAGCGGCCGATTTTTCCAACAATGTCGCCGAACATTAGAATCGTCATTTTGTAGCGTTTAGCGTTTAGAGAGATTAGCAATTAGCGTTTAGTGAACTTATCACTGATTCACTAACCGTTAAACGCTAATTCACTGGGTTTTACCGGGCGTATTCCACCACCCTTGTTTCCCGAATCACATTGACTTTTATCTCACCGGGGTATTTTAATGTTTCTTCGATTTTTTCGGCAATTTTTTTTGCTAGTTTTGTTGCCTCAAGGTCATCAATTTTTCCCGGTGTTACAAAAATTCGCAATTCTCTGCCTGCTTGAATAGCATAGGTTTTTTCTACGCCAGGAAATCCTTGAGCAATATTCTCTAAATCCTGCAAACGTTTGATATAATTTTCATAAGTATCGCGCCGGGCGCCGGGTCGAGCTCCGGAAATCGCGTCTGCGGCGTCAACAATCACCGCCTCTACTGTTTTGGGTTTAACATCTTCGTGATGGCATTCCATCGCATGAATAATATCTTCGGAAATGCCGAATTTTTTTAAAATATTGCGGCCGATTTCAATATGAGTCCCTTCAATTTCATGATCAACTGCTTTGCCGATGTCATGCAAAATACCTGCTCGTTTGACAACATTTACATCCGCGCTAAGCTCTTGGGCTAAAATTGCGCCTAAATTTGCCACTTCTAAAGAATGACGCAAAACATTTTGACCGTAGCTTGACCGATATTTCAAACGGCCTAAAAGTTGGACTAGTCTAGGATCAAAGTCAGTAATTCCTAAATCGTAAACTACTGTCTCGCCGGTTTCTTTGATATCTTTGGTAATTTCTTGTCTTGCTTCTTCAACTTTTTCTTCAATTTTTCCTGGATGGATGCGGCCATCAGCAATTAATTTTTCCAGAGCTTTTTTTGCCACATAGCGCCGAATTGGATTAAAACCAGAAATAATAATTGTCTCGGGCGTGTCGTCAACAACAATTTCTACGCCGCACAATTCTTCAATTCGTTTAATATTTCTGCCTTCTCGGCCAATAACGCGGCCTTTCATTTCATCGGAAGGTAAAGAAATCGAGGTAGTTGTTGTTTCTGATGTTTGCGGTGCGGCTTGACGTTGAATGGTTTGAGCGATAATTTCATAAGCCTTTCTATCCGCAGTTTCTTTTGTTTCTTTTTCGATTTTTTTTATTCGTTCTAGCATATCTTCTTTAACATCCTTTTCTACCATCTCTAAAAGAACTTCTTTGGCTTTTTCGCGGGAAAGACCAGCAACTTTTTCCAGAGTTTCAAGTTGTTTTTTCCGAACTTCTTGCAATTCCATTCTAATATTTCTGATTTCTTGGGCTCTTTTTTCTAGAGTTTGGCGTCCGCGGTCAATTTCTTCTAATTTGCTGTCTAAAATTTCCTGTCTATGTTCTAAGCGCGATTCGATTTTATGCAATTCTGTCTGTCTTTTATCCCCTTCTTTTTTTGCATTTTCAATAATTAAAAGCGCCTTGTCTTTTGCGCCAAGGAGCATTTCTTTTTCTTTAGTTTTTGCATCGGTGATTAATTTCTGAACTTTGGCTTCAAGAGTTTCTTTTTGTTTTAGGGCTAGAGATTTTCTTAAAATGTAACCTATCCCACTGCCTAAAATTAAGGCAAGGGGTATTAGAAGAATAATGGTTGTCATAAAAATAAAACATATTTAATAGATTAGATTTTAGATACTAGATAACTAGATTATTTTCTAAAATCATAAGTATATTGTAACATGGGATAATTTTTTTGCAATAGTTATTTAGTCAAACTTTTATCATCTGAATTTTTTAAATTGCCTTTCCTTTTTTTTCGCAGGAAAATAGCTAAAAGAGCAATTAAAACTCCGCCAAAAATTCCTCCCAGAAGTATTACTGGCAGGGCCTTGACGATTTTTTTCGATTTTTTTATTAGATGTTTTAGGAATTTCAATTGAAAAGTCATAATTTTAGTATACTGATTTAAATTCTAGAGTCAAGATTGTAATTAGGG
>JBFLZX010000074.1:0-3921 GCA_040756075.1 Patescibacteria group bacterium
GATAATAAACCTGATTGTGAGTATTTTTTTCCAGAAAATCAAAAAGTTTGGAAGCGTTCGGATGACGAGCCAATAAATTTTGAATGTTGACCAATTGGGAATAAAAATTGGCAAGGCTTTTTTGTTGGGTGTCGTCGATTGCCTGGGTCAAATTATTAATTTCTTTATCAAGACTTTTTATTCGAGAATTTAGATATGGCTTGTATCCCAAAACTATCCCCAAATAAATCGTGGTTAACACGGCAAAAACAAGAACGGTAAAAAGCAAAAGCCGCCACGGCCAGCCAACCGGCAATTTTTCTCCCATTTTTAATTGTTCTTCTAAAATTGATTGGGTGTATTGCATGCTAAATTTATTAAAATTTAGACAAAATTCTTTATGCCCAGCCCGATTGCCACGCCGAAACTCGGTCCTAATTCCCTAATCATCGGCTCGATTTTTGCCGGATATTCGACTCTTGAAAAAGGATTGCCAATAACGGTTTCCACTCCGGTCTGCTCTTCAAAATATTTTTCAATCCCCAAAAGATTGGCGCCGCCGCCGGCTAAAACAATTCGCTTAATTCCGATTTCCTGGCCTTTTTCAAAAATCGCCTTCACCCGTTTTGTTTCGTTAATTATAGCATCTAAGAAAGGGAAAATTAATGTGGATAACTCAAGTTCCGCTCCGCCGCCTAAAATTCCCTTTTGCTTTTTTAATTCTTCAGCCCGCTTGATATTAATGTTTAAGCCGCTTGAAATCGCCTGAGTCAAAGAGCCGCCGGCAAATTCGGTATGGGTGTTATATTTGATGAAACCGTTTTCAACAACCGCGATATTGGTCGAACGGCCGCCGATATCCACAAGGAGCGTCGGCGCCTGCGCTTCGGCTCCGCTTGATATCAGCGCCCTTGCCAGACTTAAACTTTCCACTTCCAAAATCTTTAAATTTAAACCGGCTAATTTGAAAACGGTTCGGTATCTTTGAATAATGTCGTTGGGAACCGATATAAGAAGAATCTGCTGTTTGGTAAAACCATCCTCTTCTTTTTGACCGACTTTAAACCAATCAATATTGACTTCCGAAACCGGTAAAGGAATATGTTGGCGGATTTGAAAAGGAATCGTTTTGGCGGTATCGACTTCGGACATTTCCGGAATTTCCAATAAAGTGATGAAAGCGGAAAAAGCCGGAAGCGAAGCGACGGCGTCATGGGATTTAATTTTTAATTGCCTTAAAAGCAGTTTCAGCAATTCGGCCGTTTCTTTTTCCATTATTTTCAAACCGCTGGTCTGGATGGCGTTGTTTAAACGCTCCAGATGGCCGTAAGTTTCCAAAATTCCGTAGTTTTTAAGCTCCGGTCTTTTTTTGTTTTTGGAAATTTCCGCGATTTTTATGGAAGTCGTTCCGATGTCAACGCCGAGATAAGAAGGCGCGACAATAGATTTAAGAGATTTAAAAAGATTTAACATTTTTTATAATAATACTATGTTTCCAAATTTAATCAAAGCAAAAGAATTGATTTTAGACATCCTCTTCCCTCCTCTCTGTCTGAACTGCCAAAAACACCTCGAAGACAAAAATGAATTAATTTGCAAACAATGTCTTTTGTCCATTAAATTAAATAATACCCTATTTTGTCCGGTTTGCCGAGCCAGACTGGCGGAAAATAAGCGAATCTGTCATTACGATTCGCCTTATCTTTTGGCGGCCGCCGGTAATTACGACGACCCGGTATTGCAAAATCTCATTCATTATTTTAAATATCAAAGCTTTGAAAATTTGGCTCCGATTTTAGGAGAAATAATTACGCGTTACATTGAAAATTGTAAATTGAAAATTGAAAATTTTATTATTATTCCCATTCCTCTTCACCCACTCCGCGAGCGAGAGCGGGGGTTTAATCAGGCAAGATTAATCGCCGAATTTGCCGCCCGAAATTTAAATTTAGAATTAGCCGACGAATTAAAAAGAGTCAAAAACAACCGCCCCCAAGTTAAACTTAGAAACATCGAAGCGAGAGCCAAAAATATGATTAATTGCTTTAAAATAAAAAACTATGAAAAAATTAAAGGAAAGAATATTTTATTGGTTGACGACGTTTTTACCTCCGGCGCCACAATGAATGAAGCCATAGCGATTTTAAAAGCAAACGGCGCCAAAAGAATTATCGCGTTGGTAAGCGCCAAAGCTTAATTATTAGGCCTAAAATAAAAATAAATTGCCAAAAATTATTCTAGAAAAATATTTTTGAAAAAGTTTCGGCGATTGAAGCAATTTATTCTAGACGATAATCTCGTCCTTCTTCTCTCTAAGTTTAATTGATTAAACATTGTTTAATCAATTAAACATTAAAATTATAAACGGTTCAAAAATTGCCACCTTCCTTTGCCCTTATAGGCGGGGTACCAAGGCGTCTTTTTTATTTTTCTAATATCTCTCGCCGTAATTCTGGAATCATTCTTTTTCTCTTTTTTACTCGAAGTTCTTTTAAGGCCTCGTTTAATAAAAACGATTGTTGCTCTAGATACGTCTAAAGATTCTGTAATATCCTTGGTTCTTGCGCCTTTTTTAAAAAACATATCCACCGCCAAACGTTTTTTTATCATTATCTGTTCATCTTGCGTTAAAAGGCGATTTAAAAAATTTGATAAACTTTCTCTTGTCCTGATGTTTTTAAATTCTCTTAAAAGGGCGTCTAAAATTAGATTATTCAAATTATGATCTATTCCCTTTTTTGTAATTCTTACCATTTTAAAAATGTTTAATCAATTAAACTAAGTTTAATTAATTAAACTTTGTATTTTATCGAGCATTTTATTGATATATTTTATTGGCGTTTTATTTATTTTATTGATGCGCCCTGCCAATGCTTATAAATTATAAACCCAAAAAAAGTTTAATTGATTAAACAACGCATATTTCCACTAATAATTATAAATAAAAACAAAACAATATTTTAGATTTTAGCAAGGGAAGATTGCTATAGAATCAGAAATTAAAAAGTTTAATTGATTAAACTAATTTTGATTATTTAAAATTTCTTATTAATAAACAGTTTAAACAATTTTTTTATTTTTTATTCTCCAATCTTTCCAGTATCTTAGAAATCATTTCTTCCTGTTTTTCAAGATTGGATAAAATAACCTCGACTTCCCTTTCGGTTTTTAAATTTACTTCGAAATCGTGTTCCGCCCGCAGTTCATCGCGCCTTTTCTCCAAATTTTGAGAAATCATAATGAGCGGCAAGAAGAAAAGCTGAATCATATTGGAAATAAAAAGCCAGAGCACGAATGCCGGAAAAGGGTCGAAACGCAATTCCTGCGGAGCAAAAGTATTCCATAAAAGCCAGAGAAAAGTCCAAGCCAGAATAATAAAGAAAAACCCCATTGTGCCGATGCGGTCGGCTATTAAAACCGCGAATTTTTCCAGCCGCGTCAAACTTTGTTTATGGTTAACATTGATGTTGCGAATCGGCTTGCGCAGTTTTTTAAGTTCTTCCAGTTTTGTCATATAATTTACGCTGAATACGATCGCAATCTTTTTATAAAAGATTGCTCATCTCAGCGAAACGATTACCTTTTGTTTTTATAATCCGTGATATCGTTTACGCTGAATACAATCGCAATCTTTTTATAAAAGATTGCTCATCTCAGCGAAACGATTACCTTTTGTTTTTATAATCCGTGATATCGTTTACGCTGAATACGATCGCAATCTTTTTATAAAAGATTGCTCATCTCAGCGAAACGATTACCTTTTGTTTTTATAATCCGTGATATCGTTTATTATATAAAAATTTCTAATCTCTTTCACTGGCGGAGGCGGGAGGATTCGAACCTCCGATACCGTTTCCGGTATACCTGTTTTCAAGACAGGCCCTTTCAACCGCTCAGGCACGCCTCCTTATAACGCCAAATCAAGCAAAACCTCTTCGTAAT
>JBFLZX010000075.1:0-3834 GCA_040756075.1 Patescibacteria group bacterium
ACTCATGATTTCTTTGGTTCTAACAAAGAAATCATTTTTTCAAAAATTGCTATAAAATCATTACGGCGGGCTTCCTCCCGTGTCCCCTCATTATATTTCAACTCTTTAAGATTATCAATGTATCCTTGTAGTTTTTCTTTTGTAAATTCGTGCTTGAATAAAAGCAAAGCAAGCTGTAATGTTGCTTCTTCTTGCGATTTCATATACTTGTGTAATTGTTCTGATGATTGTTCTGCTGATTCAAAATCACCAAGCATTATTCTACTTGCAAAGCCGAAATTTGTCCCCCGTTCAACTAGAGATTTCATCCGATTATTATCTGTCCACGGTCGCATTAACAACGTCAAAATCTTTGCCCATAAAATTGGCTCAACAGAAGGAAACAATTCAGACGCAACGTTATCTAGGTTTTTATCAAAATCTTTTTTTGCTTCCCAAATTCTGCCTTGAGCCCAATGAAAAAATTGATTAAGCCAAATTTTTGAAATGGTATTTGATTTATCCTCCAATGTTTCTTTTGTAATTTTCCATTCATTCGGAAAATAATGTTCCCAAATATCATATCGCTCTTGGGAATCCGCAATGTTATCAAATAAAACCCTACAAACAGAACGAGCAAATAATTGTTCAATACACTTTGTATTTTTGTCCTTAATATTCTTTTTTAATTCTTCAAAAAGCAAATAAGCAGTTCCTTTTTGTAGGGCGGATAACACAAATTTTTCAATCAACCTTGATAAAATGGATTCTGTTTCAAAAAATGCAATAACCTTCGGTGTGTCTTCGTCTTTTTGCGCCTCCCGTTCAATACAAATAGCAAAATACCACTCAAGTATTTTCCTAAAAAAATCACCAAAAATTACCCAATCATATAAAGCTCTTTTATCAATGAAAGCGAAGAAATTTTGTAAATATCGTTGTAGCAGTTCAAAGTTTTTGTTTCTAATTAAAGCATCAATATTTGCAGTAAATTTTTTTATCAAGCTCCTTTCATAAATGGTGTTTGAAATGTCTTTTCGCCAAGTTAATATCCAAATCTTTTCTTTTTCCGGCAGATTATCTATTTCTTCAAGATATTTATTTCTCAAGCTATCTCTAAAATTACTTGGGTCGTGAGCTCCTTGAATTTCTACCGTTTTAATCCAGCGATAAGAATTAAAGAGAATTTTAATCAAATAAATTACTCCTCCAAGAAAAATTAGAAATAATATGAATTTCAAAAATGATGAATTGTAATTCCAAAAGAATAATGGTGAAAATATCAAAACTATTGAAGCAAATAGATTTTTTGCCTCGATAACTTTATCAAGTATGACTATTTTATCCCACTCAAATAATGCCTCTTTTTCTAAAGAAAAAATAAACAGAACGAGCGGAATTAAAATCGTTAATAAAGCAAGTCCGACATTTTGCATCAATGTTGGTAATATCTCCGAATCCATAAATTGACATATTAACAAAATTACTTCGCACATAAACTAAAATAATTTTATCGGTCGTGCTTTTAAACTTCTTTCTGCGGCTTTGAAATATTTATAGCAGTTAGTTAAAATAGATAGTTTTGTTTTATAAAATTTTTACGCTAAATCCATTTATTTTCGCTTCTTTATACAGATACGACAAAGCTTCTTTTTGAGAATCAGAGAGATTGCTTTCTGAAAAATGATTTTCAACTGTTAATTTTAAAACTGCAACAGGATTATATTTTTTATTACCGATTTTCACATCTTCCAAATTGGTAAATAAAATCATTTTTAATAATCCATCTTTTATATCTTCCAAGCTCGGCAAAGAATTATTTTTGCTATGCTTGCCTTCGATAAGAAAGACGCTGTTCGCTTTAATTTTCGCCTCGTCCGAAGTGAAATAATAATAACCGCCTAAATAATTTCGTATCGTGATTATTGCTTTTGTGCCTGTTAAATATTCCTTCGGTTGAATAGTTAATCGTTCTCGTCTTTGGGCTTTTTCTGCTAATATTCGCGATAACTTCATAAATTCATTTTTACCTTTCAAAAGTTCGGTAATTCTCTTTTCCGCACTTTGGCGAGAGTGCATCTCTACCTTTAATTTTCTAGAAATTTTAGCGTAAGATTCCAATGCTTTCTGACCGATTTGTCCGACTTTATCAATATGGGCCAAATTCCAATGTAAAGCGTCTGATTGATAGGAAAGAATATTCTTAATCTGCGTCTTAATGTAATCAATATCAAAACGCTGATTTGTAATTTTATGTCTGTATCTTTTACTTCTTTCAGCGTCGCTGTAATAACCGACAATAACATAAACTCCTAATAAACTCATCAATGAAACCGTGTCCCATTGTAAAAAATCTCTGTCGCCTTCCCTACCTTCATCTTTAACAACCGGAATTATTGTTATTTTCTTTCCGGAGAAGCCCAAAGTGTCATAAACCCTCGCGTAGGGATAAGACCGAGTGCGTTTTGCCGAAACCCACCAACTTATCGCGACTTGATTTTCTTTACTGATTTTTAAAATAAACGAAGCGCACAAGGCTATGGCTTTTTCTAAATTTTTAGAGTCAAAAACTTCTAACTTCCGACAAAGAAACGGCTTATATTTTATCCCTTTAATTTTAGCGGATAGGTCCATATTTTCCTGCTTTACGATAGATAATTTCTAATTTGTCGTTTTGGTCGGTGAAAAAACTATTTTGCCCGCCGCCAAAACCTAGTTTTTCTTTAATAATAGGGACAAGGGATTTTTTTATTTCATAACCAATGCTATTTCTTCTCAACTCGCGAGCTTTCTTCATAGTTGTGCCGCTACCAACAAATGGGTCCAATATCGTTTCGCCTTTATAGGAAAAAAGCTTAATTGCGCGGTACGGCAATTCTTCGGGGAAAGCCGCTATATCTCTTTCCAGCGGCGAACCGGGCATTACATTATTCATTTCCCAAAGCGTCATATACCATTTTTTATTTGAAAATTCTTTTGTATCAACTTTTGACGCTTCGCGAGTTTCTTTTGGGATTGAACGGTAATTAAATTTTCCTTTTTGGAAAATAATAATACTTTCAAGCAAATTATCGGGGTAAAAATACATCGGATAAGGATTTTGAAGAATTACTCCACTTCGGCGGCTAATTCTTAAATAACCTTCTGGTTTTTTCCAAACAATTCTATCTCTATATCTAAAACCGGCTTCTTGAAAAATTTTTGTTGCGTCAGCGACAATAGGAAATTTTTCGCCGTCAATTAACATATCATCAATATTCAAAACGGCAATTCGCCCGTCTTGCAAAACTCTAAAAGTTTCTTGAGCAAATCTTTTAAGCACCCCCAGATATTGTCCATAACTTTTAAATAATCCTTTATAGTCAAAGGGTGCGTTAAAGTAGGGCGGCGAGGTAATCATCAAATGCACGCCCCCGTCGGGGATTTCTTCCATACTCATACAATTTCCTAGTATCAATTTATGTATGGTTGCCATATTTTTAGTCCTTAAATAAATCGGCGACTGAAACGCCAAGAGCTTTAGCAATTTTCTCTAAAGTTTCTACGGTTGGGTTTGGACTTTCGCCAGTTTCTATTTTAACAATAGTATTCAATGCTAAATCTGCCTCTTTTGAAAGGCGGTCTTGGGATATGCCTTTTTTCTGCCGTATTTTTCGGATATTATCGCTAACTTTGTTGTTTGCCATATTTTCTTGACTTTGATAAACTATTATAATACACTACTTATAGTGAGGGTATCTTGTCTTGTATAATATAATGATACCGCAAATTTCAAAAATAAGCAACGAATTTTTAGGGAGTTCCTTTATGTCGCCCGCGTTGGGTTGGGCGGGACAAGGGCGACTATTCCGTCGC
>JBFLZX010000076.1:0-3741 GCA_040756075.1 Patescibacteria group bacterium
AGATTTTGGAGAGTTTTTATTGTATCTCAAATACCCAATTTCCGTCTTGATCTGCAATTTGCAGCCCCGTACTAATCTCTAAAGTCGCATATCCTGGCCAAATGAGACCTGCAAACTGATCATTTTCATAAAGAACAAACCGCCATGTGTTTTTCGGGTTTTGTTTTTCTGGGATTGAAAACCACATTGAACATCCATCATAATTCCCATAACCCCATGAAACAATATCATAAGGTGATGCGTCATTCGGCCAAGCCCAAAAATTAGCAGCCTGAATTTTATTAGATTCAATGCCTTCTAATTTAATTTTATTATCAACTCTAGAAACAATGTAATGATCTGGCAACATACATTCTTCTGGATTTGAAGTTTTATCTTTTTCTTTAATAAAATCTTTATCGCTTAAAATATTAAAATCATTTGGTTCTGCGCCGCAAGTAAGAACAAAATTGTAATTTTGGCCGTCAAAAACAATACTTACCCCATCTTCAACTCTGGTTGTGTTAGCATTTGGACTTAGCCAAATTGTTTTTTCGTCATTTGATAAAGCAAACCAAGGCCGGCAGGGTGGAAGTTTGTAAACCATTGAAAAACCATTGTATTCGCCATTGATTTCATAATTTGCTAATCCGTTTGGATTTGGATCTGCCCAAAAGATTCCGTGATGAAAGATTTCGGCATTTGCGCCAAAAACGTGGATATAATTTGCTCTTCGGGCAACAACTGTTAATTCTGGTTTGACATTTGATGGCAAAGGCGCGCCGGCAATTGTGTCATCAAAACAAACATTTTTGTTGGCGTATAAAGCTTCATCAAGCGAAAAATAATTGCACTCGCTGTTTTTGTAGTCTTGGGGTTTTAGGAGATTAAAATCATTTGGTTCTGCTCCGCAAGTTAAGGTAAAGTTATGTCCATTTCCATAAGGGACGACGCTTACACCTTCTGCTACTCGCGTTGTTTGACTGTCAGGACTTAACCAAATTGCGTAATTTTCATTTGTCAAGGCAAACCAAGTTCGACATGGCTGAAGTTTAAAAACCATAAAAGTCCCGTCCCACTGTCCCCAGCTCTCGCAATTTTCAAGACCCATATTATTTGGATCGCTCCAGAAAATAGCCCGACTATACAATTGCGCATCTTTTCCGAAAATATATAAATAGTTTTCATCGCGGCCAACAACTGTTAGCTCGAGCTTGTATTCCGCTGGATTTGGCTTGCCAAAAGAATCATCAAAACAAATATTTCCGTCATTTTGCGGATTGTTACAGCCACAGCCATTTGAAAGTGGAATTGGCTCGACTGGCTCGTTGTCTGGCTCGTCGGGTTCGTTGGAGTTGTCAAGGTCGTCATCGAAATCTTCGCCACTCGGTGACAAACTTAAACTTAATCCAAACTCGCATTGTTGAAATTTCCAACATTTATATGCTTTATATGCCTTATCAAACAACCAAACAACAATTCCAGCTGCAATTTCTCCTACAATTACCGCCTTTTTAACTTCATCTTTTTTACGAAATTCTTCCCATTCTTGTTTTATTGCTTTTTTTAATTCTTTTAGTTTCAATAAGCAACGATTAATGCATAGACAAGTTTTTCCTGGATTATTTTTACACATCTTTAAATATCCACTTGTAATCCATATAACAAAGCAATGCCTTCCTTGTATTGCATCTTCGTAAAACCCGAGGTGGATGTTGATGACTGATTTTATTTTTATCTCTAACTCTTTTTTGTTTTCAATCCAATATTCTGCTTCTTCTAGACTATTAGGTTTACTTTTAGTAAATTTTTTAGCATCAATGTTAGTATGAAAAATTTCTACATCAAATGGAAAACATGGACAATTTATGAACTTACCGACGCTATAACGCAGCCGAAGAAAAAAATTTTCCAATAGACATCCATATCCAAGATTTCCTTGAATTGTCATTATTCCGCAACTAAATGCTTCTCCTGGATCCGGTTCTAAAGCAGACTGATTCTGTATACCCTGATTGTTATCCATCGGTTTTTCTAAATAATCATTTTTGTTTCCCGATGTGCAACTTAATAAAAATAACAGACAAATCAAAACTTTTACATGAATCATCTTGACCTCCTTGAAAAAGTGTTAAAAGAACTTACCAGCTTGAGACAACCTATCTCAAGCTTATTATTGAACAAAACGCTATTTACGTTTTAATCAATAATAAGCCAAAGAAAATTAGAGTGTAAAATCTCTGCAGTATTCTGGATAATTTTTTTTAAAGTCACTGATTATTTTTTCTGAACCAAAAATTGATATTGCGCCGTCAGTATCTGTACTTAACAGAAACGAAAAGTTTATTGGGAAAATAAATTTATCGGCACTACCAATTCCTATCCTATTTACGATATCTTTTAAAGATAACGACATAGCCATTTTTGCATCTAATGTATCTTTTAATCTTTTAGTGTAACAAAGTCTCTCGGGGTCGCTTTCAATTGCGTAAAGTACGCTAATATTATTTTCTTCGAATGTTTTTTCAAGAGCTTTGCAAAATTGACCAAATCTTTTCTCTTCATCTTCAAAAGTATACTTTGAACTATAAAAATGCTCATCATAATATTTTTCGAAATCGATATCTGAATAAATATTTTTTTTGATTGGTGGTGGATTTGTTAAAAATTTATGTATAAATCGAAAAAACATACCTATACCCCATAAACATCCAAAACATCCTGAGTGTGACTCTGTTGGTTTTGGCGGTGATGATTTGAAATATTCATCTACCCCTTTTTTATTATACACTTCAAAATGTTTTAAAAATTGTGTAGTAATTTCTTTTGATTTCTCGAGAGATAGAATTTTCATTTTGTCTCATTTTAAATTCAATGCCTGCTTGTGTTTCCTTAGATACTTTCTTCTCCAGTCTTTTAATGTTAAGAGTGCAAGAAGCTGACTTGTTAATACGCCCAATAAAAATGTAGACGGAACTAGAATTACAAGCAAAAAAATAAAGGTTAATAAACCAATAGTATGATACTTTGCTTTTACAAGAGAATATAGATAGTCATGCTTCATCTTGCCAATAAGTAACGATGGATTCTTTTTTAAATATCTTAATTCCAGAATTCGTCCAATATGAAAGGCATCAATAATAACGAAATCGCCTAGAATTATCCCTTCAATAAAATGAAATAAAAACGGTAATCTTAAATAATATAAAAAAGTTAGAATTATAGAAAGAAAAATGATGCCAAATAGATGCCTGAAATTGTATCTACCTTCTCTAATATTCTTCTGAAAATTTGGATTTAGCTCATACTCTTCTATTTCAACGTGCTTTGTCAAGACTTCTTTTGCTAATTTTGTATATTTCAATGTCAGAAAATAATCTGAAAGCATTAAGATAATCAACAAAGGAACAATGAAATAAATATTATCTAGTATACTTGGGAAATTTTTTATATTATCTTCGATAAAATTAACAAGACTCAAGAAAAATACATATAAACTATCACTATATTTAACAAGTAAATATTCAAATAATATATACAAAAAAATAAGTAGCAATACTATAATTTTCCCTTTTATGTTTTTGCTTCTAGAAAATAAAACAAGTAAAATCGCTAAAGCTGGCAATATTAGTAAAAATATCATATAAAAATAATAATAACCTGTTGGTAATCTATCATATCAAATAAGACAACTCTGTCAATGTTGATCATTTAAGATTACATGACCACGTTCTGCAGGCCTGGAGTTTGTGGACCATAAAA
>JBFLZX010000077.1:0-3703 GCA_040756075.1 Patescibacteria group bacterium
ACTTGTTTGAGTGGCTGTTAAGTCTAAACAGAAACAAGAAATAATTTTTCGTTTATTGTAATTACTAATTGGTCTGTTATGACAATGCATTTAGCTATTTTAACATGCTGAATGTTAGTCTAGACCCTATTATTTTATTATATTTGTTCATTTTCTTTCTATTCCAACACCTATATCCCCAAATTTTTTATATATTCTATAAGCTTCTTCTCTGACTGGAGGAACATAAAATATATAACTTGAATATATACTATTTTCGTTTTTATCAACTTTATTTAATCGGTAATTGTAAATTAAATAGTCAAAATTCACCTTAAAGTTGTCTTTAGAAAAAAAGTCTATAAAAATCGGTTCGCCTTCTGAGTCTTTTTTTATAAAATCTATTGCTTGATTAAGATAAACTAAACTTCTAAGGTTATTGACTTTTTTTAAATGGCTGATATTTGCTGAAATAAATAATACAAAAAAAATAATTACCAAAATATTTAAGCTGCCACTATTAAATACAGAGTTAATTGATAATCCTAAAATTAAAATTAAAACCGTAAAAGTCAACACAAAATAATAATCATAGACTGCTTGAGGATAAAAACTAAATAAAACTATAGGGAAAAAAACCCATAGAAAAAAAAGGTAATAATAATATCTGTTTTTTTTCCAATCTAATGAAAAGAAAAAAGCAATTATAAAAAGGGAAAAAAAGGCCAGTAAGATAATTTTTATAAAAACTTGTGTCTGTTCTGGAGAGATAATTCGCCAAAAGTTATTGATTATCAGTAAAAAATTATTACAAAAATTCTTCCAAAAATTTATTAATGGCGGCTCACTAACTGCAGTAAATAAACTCACATAACTTTTGCTAATAGAAAATTGATGACGTAAGTCAAAAATAATCAATGGGCTTAGTGAAAATATAAAACCGGTAATAAGATAAATAATTTTTTGGAAAGACTTACTTATTTTTAAAATTAACAAAGCAATTATGGTCATTGGTAAAAAAACAATTGCCGAAAAATGATAATGAAGCCCCACGCCTGATAAAATTCCTAATGAAAATGCCTGTAAAAAGAATCTCTTTTTTTTCTTTTTCTCTTGAACCAATATAGTCAATAAGAAAAGAATCATCAGACTGAAAAGCATCAATGGAGGATCGTTTCTGCAGGCACGGTTATAAAAATTAATTTGATAAGAAAATATATATATCAGCGAACTAAATAAGACTACTTTTTGGGAAAAAATTTTTTCCGCAAAAAAATAAAGTAAGACCAAAGTAATCAAACCATAAAAAATCGCCCCAACGGCTCCGCCGATTGGTGAAAGCCCAAAAAACCAATAAAAAGGAACCAAGCTATAATACCAGAAAGGTCCGTAAAAAATACCGTAAAAACTGGATTGAGGACCTATTAAGGTCAATTTTTTATCAACAATGATTTGTTTTACTACCCAGGCATCGCGATACTGATCAAAAGAAAAAGTATATAATTCTTCCAGCCTATAAAAACGACTAATTAAATAAATAGTAGCCAGTAGAAACAATAAAAGATATTTGCTATTTCTGCCCATCTGTTTATAATTTTACCAGATGAGTATTTATAAAAAGTTGCTATTAATACTAGGCGGTATTTTTTTTTGTTGGTTATTAATAGAATTTGTTTTAATGATTGCTCCTTCTTTCTTAGCATTTTTAAGGGACCCGAAAACGCTCTTGGGAGGACAAAAAGGCAGTCTCAAAATTTATTGTATTGGCGATTCATTTAGCTATGGCATGGGAATGACTCATGATAAATCTTATCCTTTCCTGCTACAAGAAAAATTAAAGGAATTATATCCCGACAAGATAATTGAAGTATTTAATTTAGGGAAACCTTCCCATGGATTATCTTATGTTTACTACACTATCAAAGAACTTCATGAAAATATAAAAGATTCAAATTCAACAATATTGGTTTTGGGTGGCTGGAATGTGAGTGATTACGATTATGCCCGCTTTGACAAGGAGCAAAGCCTTAAATTTAGCGATAAACTTAAACTTTTCCTTAATAACTTTCGAACTTTTCGTTTTATCAAAAGCTATTATTTATTTAAAAAGCTTTACTACCCTTATGGATCAGAAGATTACGTTCCGCCTTTCTGGGCAAAAACCAGTTATGATTTCGAAAAATACCAGAAAATCAATCTTGATTACTTAGAAAAAATTGCCAACTATGCCAAAGATAATAATATTAACCTTGTCTTCTTGAATTATCCCCAGAACCCACCACCGCAAAATCCTTATACTGAACTAGAAGTAAATCATTTCATGTTTTCCCAGCAAAAAATAGATAAAGATGACTATATTATTAAAAATAGAAATGAAAAAGAGATTGCCATTAATTCTCTTATTCGCTTTATTGCTCAAAAATATGAAATTCCCCTAATAGAAATAAATGCCGCCTTTGAAGATCAAAAGAAAGAGTTCGAGGATCTTTTTTTGAAAGAAGATGGCTACCATCCTTCAGAAAAAGGACAACAGGTCGTTGCCGAAACTGTCGTTAATTATTTTAAATTAAACCCTCTATGAGGATATTAGAAACTTTTAAGAAAAATTTATTATTTTGGGCAATGATGCTATTTTTTTTTACCAGCTATATTATTTTGATTTTGGGCAAACACCGTTTATTTCAAACTGGTGAAGATTTAGCCATCTACTGCCAGGCCTGTTGGCATTACAGCAATTTTCGGGTTCCCTTTGTAACCGTTTGGATTGACACTAACATTTTAAATGATCATTTTGGCCCAATAATGGTGCTTTTGGCGCAACTTTTTCACCTCTGGACTGACCCGAGAATATTGTTGATTGCCCAGCAAATAATTGTTGTTTCCGGCGCCATCCCGATTTATTTTTATGCCAAAGCAACCTTGAAAAATCAATATTACAGTTTATTGTTTGCCTTTTTATATTTATATTTTATCGGTATTCAGTCGGCACTCTCCAGTGATTTCCATTTAGCGGCAATAACAGCTGGAATATTAAGTTTCAGCC
The DNA here is from genome assembly GCA_040756075.1 of Patescibacteria group bacterium. Lineage (GTDB taxonomy): Bacteria > Patescibacteriota > JABMPQ01 > JABMPQ01 > JBFLZX01 > JBFLZX01. Next base: position 3,023 of record JBFLZX010000077.1, read on the forward strand.
TATATTTTTGTCTAACTGATAAATGGAAATTCTACTGGCCTTCTATATTTTTATTATTGCTCACAAAAGAAGATACACCAGTTTTGATTTCTGCCTTGGGGCTATATTTAGTTATCTTTAAAAGAAGATCTAAATATGGCCTGATAACTATCTTTATTAGCCTAGCATACTACCTATTAATTTACAGCCTGTTTCTTCCAATCATAAATAGTAATCAAGTTTTTCTTTATCAAGGAGCAGGAAAGGCTAATCGGATTGTTAATATATTAATATACTCCCCTGGTGAATTTTTTAAAACATTTGTTTGGCCGCCGGTAAAATTGAGAAATATTGCCCTTTGTTTATGGTCGTTTGGTTTCCTACCAGTAGCTTCTCCGATTTTCTGGATTATTGCACCAACAAACTTGTTGAGATTTTTTTCAGATGAAGCAAGATATAGTCTGCATTACCAATATTCTGCCACCTTGACACCGATATTAGCTTTTGCCGCAATAGGTGTTTTTGCAAAATGTAGTTGGTTAAAAACTGTCTTTTTGTTTTTAGCAATAATCGGGACCTTGTCAAGTACCTGTTTTTTTAGACAGTCATCCTCTTTCTCTTTCTTTTTTCAAACGGTGTCATTTTGAGAATTGAGTGAATACGTTTATGGTTGTAATAGTACACTTGTTGGTAAATGTATTC
>JBFLZX010000078.1:0-3654 GCA_040756075.1 Patescibacteria group bacterium
CTTTTCAGTTGATAAAAATATTGATTTATTACTATCGTTTTCATAAATTCACTTCCAGCAATTTTCCAAAAAGAAATGGTAAAAACCCGATTAGTTTAAACCCAATAATTAACCAAGAAAAACTAAACAAAATCACAAAAGGAAATCAGCCCTATTCTTGGATTAGAAACCTACTTTCATCCCCATAATCTGAGGACAGTGCCAAAAAAATAATGAGTAATAAAATGATGCTATAGCATCAAAATATTATCTTGAAATTTTTTTCAATTTTTTGTGACAATTTCAATTTTAAATTGGATAAATTATCATCTAAATATTTATGGATATCCAATATCAATAAATCTGATAAAAAAATCCCGATTTCAATCGGGATAAATTGTCTTAAAGTTCTCTTGTTCTTTTATTCTTGTGATTACGGCCAAACATAGCAAGTAATCTGTTCGTAAGCATAACCTTCAGCGGTTTTTTGAGGACTGCATTCATTTGGGTTTGTTGTTGAAAGATGATCAGAATATTTTTCAGACCAACAGCGATGAAGCGGCACAGTCCCTGGTTTTTGCGAGGAAGCACAATAGCCGATATTTCCTTCTGTTTTATAACCTTTGGCAATTGCCGCATCTTTTTCTGCTATTGAATCAGTGTACATATGATCTTTAATTGAACCGTTATACAACCGAAAAAGTGGATTTAAGCCAGAAACCTGTTCTGTATAAGTATAAAAAACTGGATTGCCGCCATTTTCAATTACATATTCTGAAGGCACGCTATTATCATTTTTAAGAAAATGATCTTTATCTCCGCCTTTAGAATAATAAAACCGATAAACAGGCTTAAAACAAGGATCGTCAGTTTTGCCATTACAATCATTATCTTTAAAGTCACAAACTTCTGGCTGCGGCCCAATTTCACCTGAACATCCTACAGAATCCCAGCTTGGCCAAAGACAATCATTGGTGCAATAAATAGTTTTTGTTCCTTTTTGGCATTCGCCAGTATCTGTGCCGCAAGATTGGCTTTGAGATTCACCTGGCTGACATTGGCCGCCAAAAATACAATCCGTAATTGGCTCCCAAACACACTGATTATTACATTTAAAAGTCTGGCTAGCGCACTGACCACAACTTACAACTTTATTAGGTTCGCCTTTAGCGCATTCCCCTTCTCCTTGACATTCTGACCATTGACCCCATTTTCCATTTTGACATTCGCGATATTTTTTGCCGCATTTGCCGCACTCTGCTTCTTCTTTTTGTCCAGCCTGACATTCTCCCTGAACTTTAATTAAAAAATGCGCTCCGTTCCAACATTTATCTTTATCGGATTTTCCTGCCAGAGCGGGGATAAAATAAATTCTTAATTCTGTATCAAGTTTTTCCGCTGGAACATTATTTGGAACTTTTACTCTAAAAACAAATCGCGCCACCTGCCCCGGCAAAACCTGTTTTTGCACCACATTTGGATCAACACTTCCATCCGGCAAGCTCATCACGATTTTTGGTGAAATCCAAGACGGATGCGCCAAAAAACTGTCTACATTCATACCTGATTTATCTGCTGACCATAATTCAATATAATTTGGGCTTCCTTTTTTATTTGTCCAAACTAAAGTTCCAGTATTTTTAAAATCCAACTCAAAAACTCTTTCCTCGCCAAGCGTCATTATTGTTAAATTATTCGGATTTTGCGGCCCTGCCTGACAAGAAAATACCGACCCTTGATATTCCCCTTGATAAGCAATACCTGAAACAAAACAATGCTCGGTTGCGAAAAATAATTTAGCTTGTCCGTCAATCGGATCAATTACTACAAAATCATTGCCGCTTTTTTCAATCGCAACTAAAAAATGAGTTTGATATTTGCAAGTATCCCAAACAATTACCGGATAATTTTCTAATTTTTTGCTGAGAGCGCTGGTAGTAGCAACAAAAATCCAAGGCAAAGAAAATGGCCGACAATTATTTCCCCAAATAATATTACAACCCTCGGCATAACCGCCTTTTTCTTTTAAACATTGATTCAAATTACTCGGATTGGTATAGTTTGGAGAATAGTAATTATAAACCATTGTCGCGCAAGTAATTGCGCAACCCCAGCCGCCAATCGTATATCCCGGACAATATCCAAGCTGTTCATCTTTCCATTTTGGATCATTTTGACTAAAGTGAGGCACCTCACCTACCAAGGCGCTAGTTTTTTGAGAAAGTGCTCCTTGCGATAAACCAGAATCCAATATGCTAAATGTCAAAATAACTTTTTCGGCAAAATTTCTAAATTCTTCATCTTCAAAAAAAGTTGGCAGAATTTTTGCAGAAACAAAAGAAATTTCATAAAGATAATTTTCCGAAAGAACAAAAAAGCTAATGATCGGATAAGGAGTATAAGCAAAATAATAAAAATAATAAAACGACAAATTACCTATTTCCCTTTTATCTTCACTTACAATTTTTATTACTGATGGCTCTTCGTCAGACGAAAACTGCGGTAAATCTTCATTGTCATAAAAATTTGAATAAAACCATTCTCTATTTAATTCTTGTTCTTGAGGTTTTTGCCTAACTCTAGCATAAAAAAGAATAACCGGTGTTTCTAAATTTGACATTTCTTCTTCAGTTACTTCCTCTTTTGCAAAAAATTTGACAAAAAAATCATCTTCACTTGATTCAAAATTCCAATCCTCTGGCCAGCCAATTTCGAAACCAGATCTTGAATGATACAAACGAAATCCAAAAGGCAAATTTTGCGACTTAGCTTCTTCATCAGAAAATTCTTCTTCGTAAATTCCTACCTCTTCTTTGCTAGACAATTCTTCTTCTTTAAATACTGCCTCATTCTCGAATATTGCATCACTTTGTTCACTGTCTTGGGCTGAAACTATAACTTCACGGTTTTTACTATTTCCATCATCAGTTATGCTTTTTTTATTGTAACTGTCGCAGCTAAAAACAACAATCGAACAAGCAAAAAAACAATAAAATACTCTATCCATCTTTTACCTCCTTTTTTAGAGGGTAAAGAGCTAAAAACAAAAATCTAAAAGTCTTTAGCTGGACCAAAGACTTTTAGACTAACACCTAAATTAGTTTTTATTTTTTTCTTAATAAATTTTCTCACCTTCTGTCTTCTGCAACCCCCTACGGGCAAATGGGCTATTCAAAAGGTAGAAAATGTATAATTCTTATATATAAAAAGATTATATTTTATTTCTTTTAACATTATACTATTTTTTGAAAAATAAGTAATTAGATTCAAAAAACAAAAACTGTGGATAATTATCTAAAGATTTTTTTCTCATAAATAAGCCAAAATATTCTAATTTTTAAAAAATCTCTTGAAAAATTTTTTAAGCATATTATAATAAAAGCACCAGGTGAAAGTGGTCCACCACCAGCACCAGCAACCCCACCTGGTTGGGCAGGCGACAAAAAGTGGGAATTCCTCCTTTCCCGCAATACTTTTTGTCTAACCTGCCCTTTTTTCTTTTTGAACGAATTACTCAACCACCAGCTCTACTTGGGAATTCTCTAAATAATACCTAGATCCTGCACGAATGCAGGAATCGAATGATTAAATTATTGCAAACATTAGTATAAAATACGCTCTTTTTTAATAAATCTTGGCTTGCGAAGAAATCGTACATAATGTATAATTTTCTCG
>JBFLZX010000079.1:0-3653 GCA_040756075.1 Patescibacteria group bacterium
CCGCCAATTATCACTTTTTAGATTTTGGCAGGATTTTTTGACAAGGTATGCCTTGCCCCTGCGGGGCTCGGCATTATATTTTAAGAGGATTTTCCAAGGATTTTTGAAATCAAGAATTATTTTCTGCTCCCGAATTTGGAAGTTCGAACCAATCTTTTTTAGAAAATCCCGGCTTCGCTCGTGATTTTCTTGCAAAGCGATAATTTTGGCTTGGTTGGCTTGTTTTATGAAGTTTATCATGAGTTCGAACCGATTATTGCTTTTTCGCTCAAAAGCGGATAATTTTTCCAAAATATCCATTTTTTGATTAATGAGTTTTTGCTTTTTGCCAAGGTATTCCTCTTGAGAAATTGCCTTGTCTAACATCATATCTAAAATCGTATCAAGTTTTTCCTCGCACTCTGCTAATTGGTCTTTTAATTTTTGAGCGAAAAAGCTTTCGGCTTGGGCTTTCTGCTCTTTTTCCTTTTCAATTTCCTTTATCATCTTATCAGCCCAAGCCGAACACAAAGAAACTTTTTGAATTGCCCCTTTGACTTGTTCAAATATTTTCTCCTCTCTGGTAAAAGTATTTTGTGAACATTTATGTTTTGGATTTTTCTTGGTGCAGTAGTAATAAACATATTCCTTGCCACTCTTTTTTATTTTTCTGTCAGCCGTAATAGTGTATCCGCACTCACCGCACCTGAAAAATCCGCGATAGAGAAAATATTTTAATTTTTTGGTTTTTGGTCTGCTTTTCTTTTTCATTACCTCTTGCACTTTATCAAAAAGTTTCTTTGTGATAATCGGTTCGTGCTTTCCTTCGTAGAGTTCACCGTTGTAGCGTATTGCTCCGTAGTAAATAGGATTTTTGAACATATATTGATAATTTGAAGTGGAAAGCACTTTATCCTTTTTGCCAACCAAGCCAAGCGAATTGACAATCTTTCGGATTTCAGCAAGGGGGTATTCGCCAGTAGAATAAATTTCAAAAGCTTTCCTGATTAACCTTGCTTTCTTTTTATCAACAACAATGCACCGCTTGTTTTTATCGTTTATATAGCCAAGCGGGGCCCAAGTTGGCCAAATACCATTTCTTAATTTTTGGCGAATACCCCTTTTAATATTTTCCGAAAGATTATCGACATAGTATTTGCTTTGCCCAAAAGCGATATTGAGCATAAATTTTCCTTGCGGTGTGGGGTCAAACCAGAAAGTTGGGAATTTTAGCTCTCTAATTTTTCCGGTATCCACTAAATAAATTATTCGCCCGCCATCTATTGAGTTGCGAGCAAGACGGTCGGGATGCCAAGCTAAAATTCCCTCGGCTTTGCCGTTCTCTATGCCCGCTAACATTTCATTAAAAATTTCTCTGCCCGGCTCTTTAGCGGTTTTGCTTTCTATAAATTCTTTAACAACATTCAGATTTTCTTTTCTGGCGTATTCCCGCAATTCAAAGAGTTGTGCTTCAATAGACAAAATTTGCCTTTCCGGTTCATCGGTTGACTTGCGGGCATAGAGAAAAAACTTTTTGGTTTGGTTATTGTCCATAATTATTTGCCTTAACTTTGAATATCGTTTCTGGGCAGTCCCGCCTTGCGGGACTAAAATTATCGCTTTGCCTTTCGCCAAAGGCGAAAGAAAAAAAGATTGGTTTATCCCACTCTGCGGGATTGCGTTGCTTGGCAACGCTGAACTTCAAAATCGCCGAGCAGAAAATAATTCCTGATTTCAAAAATCCTTGGAAAATCCTCTTAAAATATAATGCCGAGCCCCGCAGGGGCAAGGCATACCTTGTCAAAAAATCCTGCCAAAATCTAAAAAGTGATAATTGGCGGTGTCTTTTGGGCGAAATCCGAACTTTTTTTGACGAAAATCCGGACTTTGAATTTTGATTGCTCCCGCCTTCGGCGGGACGGCAGAGCAAAAAACTTTTCCGCTCGGGCGGGGCGGGCAGAAAAGGGGGTGAGGGGGAAATGAATGCCCGCCCCGCCCTCGCTTTCGCCGCCGCCGAATTTCGTATTTCGCTTTGCGAAATGCGCCGCCAAGAAAAAGAAGCGTTGCCCTTGTCCCTCCCGCCCATACGCGGGCAACAATAAGGAACTCCCAAATTTTGTTTGACCTTTTGTTAAAATTTTCATATACTTAATAATAGCAAGTGAGAATAGTATCTGTAAAGTTATCATACTAAAACTATATTACAATGTCAAAGGAAATTTCAACCATAGCAAAGAATATAAAGAAATACCGAGATAAAATGGGTATTTCGCAGGACAAGTTATCAAAACTTGCCGGTATTACTTTACACACAATTACCAAAATTGAATCGGGGGCTACGCCCGATCCAAGAATTGAAACCGTCAAAAAAATCGCTGACGCTCTGGGCGTTGGGATTGATGATTTAATGAAATAAATTTATGAATTGCCCGAGTTGTAATCAACAAACAAATATAGCTGAAATTGACAATAAGTATTTCCTTGGTAAAAATTCCCAAGGAATCCCGTTTTTCAAATGCGAGGAATGCGGAAATCTTTTTTATATTAGAGAAGAAACCGCTTATCCCCTCTCTCGTGGGGAAAAGGGTTATCGTTTTGTCCCGATTACTTGGGGAATCCTTGTTTGGGTTATAGCAGTAATCATTTTTTGGTTTTTTGGTAGTAATATAATAACTTGGATAATAGGCGGTGCTCTATTGTGGTTTGGTTGGTCAAGTATAAAAATGGGGTTGTTCGGTAGCCAAAAGTTGATTGATGAAATGTGTTTGGACCAGAAAGTTCCAGCAAGCAAAGAAGTAGAAAAAGAATGGAAAAAAATAAATAAATTAGACTGAATATTATGATTATTTTTTGGTCAATTCTATCAACAGCCGGACTCTTAGTTGCCATGTGGTATTTGACTTCGATTTTTAACCCACATGGCAGAATTAACTACCCGATGATTTTATGGAAGAGTATCGGGCATATTGTTAGCTGGATTTTAATTATTATCGGTATCGTCTCTCTGGTTGCTTTGTATATTTCAGCGCGTGATTCATTATTATTTCTAAAAATTTTATCAGGAATACTGTCCCTAGTTTTCATAGTAAAGTTAAAATTTACTCCCTTAGAAATGGCTTTTAATGATGTTATGGGAAGTTTGTATAGTGGAGGTGGATTACGGTTTGGTGGTTTTCAAACAGGTGAATTCCTTGAAGCAACAGAATCATTAGAGAAGAAACAACCTGGAATAAGAGAAAAAATAGTTGGTGAGGCTCATTATTTAGTTTTTTGGCTACACAAATTTCCTGAAATCGCCTTCTTCCTAGGAATTATTTTTTACAAAAACTTATGGACAGCCCTTTTGTTATTTATTGCGGCTTTCATTTTTGAATTTATTCGTTTTTATCTGTTCGGGTCATCGCCATTTCTTTCGGGTGTGTGTAGGTTTTGGAATTGGATAAAAATACCCGCTTTCATTATTGCTTCAATTATTCTTTGGCCCGAGGGAAATTTTTTGTCAGTTATCTTAATTTCATTTTTGATTATTCAAGGGTGGTTTGATTTAATTGCCACAATTGGTATGCTTCCATTAAGATTGATAGGTGGCCGTATTATTTATAAAAAATACGGAGGCCATTGGCATAATATGGAAGGAATGGCGATGAATTTTGTTATAAATCGGTGGCGATTAA
>JBFLZX010000080.1:0-3628 GCA_040756075.1 Patescibacteria group bacterium
TGGCTTGCGCTACCTCTTGCATAGCCTTAGAAATAAAAACTACATCTTTCATTGTAATAGGAGACTCATTGCATAAAACTTTTGAAATAGCAATTTTCCGTTTCGAAGTTAAATCTGCCGGACAATTTGTTTATTTCAGCTCATTAGATAAACATCTTTACAGCGTCAATCTTGATACCGGAAAATTAAACTGGAAATTCGCCGCCAGCGGAAGATTTTTCGCCAATCCGGTGATTATAGACGATAAAATTTACATCGGCGCGACCGACGGCCGAATGTACGAAATAGACGCGGAAACCGGCAAACTTCTTGATTTCTTCCAAGCAACCGAAAGAATCACCAACCAAATCGCCTACAACCCGCAAACTCAAATCATATTTCTTCCTACTTACGCCAATGAGATTTACTGCTTGAAAAAGAAAAACTAAAACCTCAAATACAGTTATAACAGTGATCGCTGTTATAGGTGTATTTTAAATTTAAATAATTGACCAGTTTATCGGACTAAAATGTTCTTTAAATCGTTAATATGATATTGCTGTAAAAGCCTGTAAATAAGTGGGAAATGTTTTTGTCTTAATTATTAAATCCGTAAGAAAGTTCGGCCAAATAAATTAAGAAAAGCTTTTTTGGTACTCCGCGATAAATATACGGCCAATACTTAGCATAAGACCAAAAACCTTCGACATCTGCGACATTTGCATCTTCCGTCATTTAATTTCCACGACCAACCATATTTGCATTTCGGACATTGTTTTCGCATACTTAAATTATACGAAATTTAGTCCGAAATAGTAGGATATTACTTTGTTTTTGACAAAATTGTATTATGAAAGACTATTTTTTACGAATTAAAAAAATTAAGAAAAAATTTTCTATTCCCATAAAGGAAAATTTTATGGTAGCGCCGAGTGGCACTAACTATAAAGCTTTTCTCTCAGATAACTATGTTATACGTTTTAGAGATGATAATCCTAAACTCTTACTAAGAGAGGCAATTTTTTTAAAGCGTCTTAATCATCAATTAATACCAAAGGTTTTATGGCATGGAAAAATTGATAAATTTTTTTTTATGGTTGAAAATCGCCTCCCCGGTCGGACCATTGATTTAGCTTGGAAAAATCTTTCCTTAAACAGTAAAAAAAATATTGTCAAACAAGTTGTTGAATTTCTTAAATATCAGAAAACCATAATAGGAGATAATATTTATTCGGTAAAAACAGGTAAAAAATATAAAGATTTTTTAGATTATCTTACAGATGGAATAAAACAAAAAATTATTGATATTAAAAAATTTGAGCAAACCCATAAAATATTACGGGACTTATTTTTAATAATTAATAACCCCGAAATTAAAAATTTATTTACTGCTAAAATGAAAACAACATTAGTTCATGGCGACCTTATTATTCACAATTTACTTACAGATGGTAAAAATTTAACGGGGGTGCTTGATTGGGAATTAGCGTTATTCGGCGATTCTGACTACGACCTCTTTCGGCTCTTTTATTATCAAGAATGCGCTAAGGCCTATCAAGAGCAGGGTATTGATGAAACATTTGAAGCCGATTATATGAGTAAATTAATAACAGCTATTTTAAAATCAGATCTTATAGAAGATAGAGAATTATTTCAGAAAAAATATCAACTTGTTTATGCCATTTTTTATCTTAACGCGCTTCATTGGGCAGTAAACTCAAATAACCCTCAAAAAAATATTTATGAACTTATAACACAGTGGAGTAAAAAAAATAGGGTTAAATACTTACGTATCTAACCCCTAAGTTGCAATTATTTGCAACCGGTTCGTTTGCCCGGAAAAGACGCTCCCGAAGGTAGTGGGGCTACTTTAGTGATCTTGATCTTTTTGATCTCAATCTTTTTCATTTGGTTCACCTCCTTTTTCTTATGTGCAAATTTGACGGTTGCCAACCGCCGCGGTTCCGTTTGACCGAACATACTCTATCGCAAGCGCTTTTGTGATTCCGCGATAGAAATCACACATATCTGTAAAAATTTTTTGTTGTTCTTCACCAGTTGAACGAGAAATAACCTCTCTGGTTACATGGCATTGTCCACCACATGAACCCTCAATCTCGCATCCAGAGCAGTATTTATCTGCTCCAGGAAAGCGATTGGCAACAATTTGTGTTAAACCACCATTTTCCCCAAACATCTCATCGAAGCTGTTGAGATGCCCAATCGTCGTTGTCGTGTGACTACAGATCTTAATACTGCCATCCACGTTAAACTCTAGAGCTTTGCCTTGAACGGCAGCGCAAAATGCGTGATCTCCAGATAATAGACTTTCTGATGTCAGATTACGAAACGGAGAATCCCATGTTCCAAAAAAATCAACGCCGTATTTATTGGCATACTTTTTAAGCCGCATGAGTTTTGCGATTCGTTCCTTAACCGGAACGTGAATCAGACCAATAAGGTCATAATCGAAAGCGATTGAAGTCATTTCTCTTTTGATCGCTAAGTCGAGAATGTCTGTATCAACGAGTTCAAAATTGCCCTTTGTGATGGTGATGCTGAATCCATTAAGTGGATAGCCAATCTCTGTCAGGAGATCAAACTTTTCAAGAATACGGGTAAATGTTCCTCGCCCACCTTTTGTGATGCGAATAGTATCGTTAGCTATTTGAGTGCCGTCAAGTGACGTTGCGATGCCGACTTGATATCGTTTGAATGTCTCGGCGATCTGCCTTGTCATGAGTGTCAGATTTGTATTAATGGCGAATTCAAAGGAGAGATCATCTATCTTACTACAGTATTCAAGTACTTGCTCGACGACTGGCCAATTGACTAACGGTTCTGCGTTTCCGAAATGTATCTTTCCGTGAGTCTTTCCTTGCTCTCTCATTAACATAACATACTGATCTACGCATCGCTTTGCGATTTCCCAAGTCATATTGAGTTGCGGAGCCGCTCGTTGATATATCGACAGCGCTTGATTAAAGTTGGTCGCAGACTGAAAATGAATGCAGTGTGTACATCCAAAGTTGCACGAATCGCTGATTGCGAGACCCATTCGGTCAACCGTTCTTCTTTCTTGCACTTGAGCGAGTTGCTGTTCTTTTTTCTTATATAGGAAATACTTCTCATCAAAACCGGGCTTAACAAGAAAAAAAATTTCAGCAAACGCCTGAATAGTGTCTCTCGGATCTTCGTCGCAGATCTCAGAGATTTCTTCTATACTAGCCGGCTGCTTGAAAAGATTCAGGAATCGCAAACCTTCGTCATTGACAATTAGTGGATTACCGTACAAGGCGTGATAAACCATTGCCATTTCTGATTCAGGATCAAATATGATATAGATATTCGGAGATAATTGATATTTTCTCATTTTTTCTCGCCTCCTTTCTTTTAAGTTTTTTCGCCCAAGCTTCCGTTTCTGTCTTATATTTTAACAGAGATTTCTCTCTGGTTATTTGTTAAAAAACTTATTTATTTACTATTAATAAAATGAATAAAATTGTTTTACTTGTCAAGCGCGAGAACCTACATTCTACCCACAAGTGCAACATCCGCTTAAAAAAGACATCCCGCTCGGTATAATGGATAATACACAACTATTATCATTAACCAACAACGAGATGTCCTACAAGCATATTAGCGCATC
>JBFLZX010000081.1:0-3409 GCA_040756075.1 Patescibacteria group bacterium
GCAAATTTGCATAATTTTCGCTATCATTGAATTACACCAGTTGAGTTAAGTATATCATAAGTAGTGTATTATAATAGTTTATCAATATAAAGAAAATATGGCAAATACGGTTAGCGAAAATATACGCAAATTACGACAGAAAAAAGGCATTTCTCAAGATCGTTTGTCAAAAGATGCCGATATTGCTTTGAATACAGTTGTTAAAATAGAAACAGGCGAAAGCCCGAATCCGACGGTTGAGACATTAGAAAAAATTGCTAAGGCCCTCGGTGTAGCTACGGGCGAATTGTTTAAATAATATGTTAAATACAACTACGAAAAATACAAAAGCAAAAATCGCCAACGCTCCACACTTTGAAGCGGAAAACATTTTGATATACAAAGATGATATTTTGAAAACCTCGGCAATTCCAAATAATTCCGTCGATTTAATTGTTACCTCGCCTCCCTATAATGTTGATATTCACTATAATTCTCACGCAGACGATTTATCTTATGAGGATTATTTGGAATTTACCCAAAAATGGATCAAAAAATGTTTTGATTTAGCTAAAAATGAGGGGCGATTTTTGCTTAACATTCCACTTGATAAAAATAAGGGCGGCCAAAAATCAGTTGGTGCAGACATTACAAAGATAGCAAAAGATATTGGTTGGAAATATCACTCAACGATTATTTGGAACGAAGGGAACATTTCAAGACGAACGGCTTGGGGTTCTTTTATGTCCGCCTCCGCCCCCTATGTTATCGCCCCAGTTGAGTTGATTTTAGTTTTGTATAAAGATAGTTGGAAAAAAACTGGTAGTAGCAGACAGAATGACATTACAAAGAAAGAATTTATGGATTGGACGAATGGAGTTTGGACTTTCAATGGGCAAAGTAAAAAGGGGGCGGGCGGACACCCTGCGCCGTTTCCTATTGAGTTGCCGAGGCGATGTATAAAATTGTTTAGTTTCGTTGGTGATACGGTTTTAGATCCATTTTTGGGTAGTGGCTCAACGCTGATTGCTTCCTATTTGCACGGCAGAAAAGGGATTGGTGTTGATATTGACGAAAAGTATTGCAATATAGCGATTGATCGCTTGCGAAATGAAGCGAAAGTCGGACAACCAAACTTAATGAATTAAATTATGAAAAAAGACAGCACAAAGAAAAGTGGTAACGTTCAAAAAGATCTCATTGTTGAGTTCTTCAAGAAAAACCCGAACCGGGATATAAAACATCCCGAAGTTGTTGATTGGGTGGTGTCAACCTATGCAAAAAGGACCGGGAATGTTTTTCGCGATCCCGACAGGGCTATCCGTCATTTAGCTCAAAGCGGTTTTCTTATCAAAATTGCTAAGGGGATTTATAGATATGACCCAGAAAAAGTACATCAAAGAGAATTATACGATTTTTCTTCCGCCCAAAAGAAAGCAATTTTGGAAAGAGATGGCTTTAAATGTGTCGTGTGTGGCCGAGGAATTAAAGACGGCGTGGAATTGCACGTTGATCATATCAAGCCAAAAGATAAGGGCGGCGAGGCCACAATTGAAAATGGACAAGTTCTTTGCGGCCAACACAATTACCAAAAGAAAATGCTCAACCAGACCGAAACCGGAAAGAAAATGTTTATCCGTCTTTATGAATTAGCCAAAGCCGAAAAGAATGAGGAGCTTATGAAGTTTTGCGCCGATGTGTTGCAAACATACGAAAGACACAATATAAACGGACATATTGAGTGGAAAAAGTAATCATTAAGACTAAATTGATATAACCAAACAAGCCCCGCTTACTGCGGGGCTTGTTTGTAAAAATGACTTGGTGTATAATTACAAATGTCTGATACTTGACTATTTATAGCGGGTTTGCTAGACTTTAATTGTAATCTATAAATCTAATCATTATGACCAACAAAATCACCATTGACGACCTATATTCTGACGTTGGCACTTTTGACCAGGAAGGTGTTTTAACAATGCTCAAAGGTAAGGTTGTTTTCACGAAGGAAAACGAGGTATTATTTACCGTCGACCCCACTAAATTAAAGGCCAGACACGCAATTTTGCTTTACGCTTTGGCTAAAAAGGTTTTGAAAGCGAATAATAAGATTGATGATGAGATAATTACAAATGCTGAAATCCTGGATAAAGCCAAGCTTACAAAGAGTAATGTCGGGGTAACAATAATGCGCCTCAAGGATAAAAAAATTCTCATGCCCTCTGGTTCGGGATACGAACTCCCCACATTCAAAGTCGCGGAGGTGCTCAATTCATTAAAAGATAATAAGGATTAATTCTATGACTAAAGATATTGAAACAAGGGTTACAGACCTAGAAAACCGCCTTACAGAACTTGAGAAGGAACTTCATGCCGATAATTCGTCCCCAAAAACCGAGAAGAAGCGAAGTCAAAGCCTCAACGAGTTTTTACTAGAGAAAAACCCAACGACAGCAATTGACAGCGTTTTGGTGATCGCCGTTTACCACGAGCGGTTTTCAGGGGCAAATTCTTTTAGCGCAACTGAAATTTTGGACCTGATTAGAAAAGCCAAACAAAAGAAACCCAAGAACATTAACGACCTCATCAATAAAACCATAGGCAAGGGGTACTTTGAGGAAGACAAAGCTGGCGAGGATGGAAAAAAGAGATGGTATGTTACAAGTTCCGGTGTAGCGCTTGTTGATAAAAACTTCAACCGAAATGAACAGAGTTCCTAAAAAAGAATTGGAGGCATTTGATGTGCATTTACTCCCAGATGTCCAAAGTATTTCGCTGTGGGTAATGGAATATCTAACCGATGAAACCATTGACCGGTTTGGTTCAACCGAAATTGCAAAATATATCGTTGATAAATTAGGAATAAGCACCTCAAAACAAGCTGTTCAAGCTTCTTTAATCAAAGCCACGAAAGAAAAACTATGTCATAAGGAAACGGGTGGTTTTAAGCTAATGCAAATTGGGCAAGAGGAGCTTTTGAAACAAATGAGGAAAGGAAGAGTAACGTTATTGGAACCCGGTAAGCCGTTCTCTGCCGGTGTTGAGCTCGGTAATATATTTTCGCAAATGACTGGGGTAGCTCGTTTTAGCGATCCTTATGTTGATGAAAAAACACTAGATGTTGTCCACAAACATTTTTCTGACGCTAAATTATCCATTAGGATATTGACCTCGCAGATTGCCAACGAGGAAAGATTTAAGCGCGATTTAGAAAAAATGCGAGTTGAGGGAATGAACATTGAGGTTCGTAAAATTGATAAGGGTATTTTGCATGACAGATATTTTATTGACGATAAGCATTTTTGGTTGTCGGGGAACAGTTTGAATAATTTAGGGAAGAAAGAAAGTTTTATCGTAATGTTAAGCGATGGGATACGGCAAAGCATGTTGCAGACCTTCAATTCTCGTTGGCAATCTGCTATAAATACAT
>JBFLZX010000082.1:0-3338 GCA_040756075.1 Patescibacteria group bacterium
TACTTTTTTTGATTTTGATTTTTGTTTTTTAGTTTTCATAGATAAGTGCTAAAAGTTAAAGACTGATAGAGGATTAATCTTTTCCTTAATTTTAGCACTTTTCTGTGGTTAACTAAAGACCACTTCAATAATAATTAATTTAAAAACTATACAACCTCGCTAGAAATTTCTATATAAAATGATATTTCTAACGGAGTTCATAAAAAATATTACTATGAGAAACGTATCAAAAATTTCTAATGAGATGCAACAATTAAAAGGAGGCGCAGCAATGGTTGCATTGATTATTGTTTTGGTAATTCTTGCTATGGCAGCGAGCGGGGCAGCGGTTTATTTTTGGCAAAAAAGTAAGAGCGTGACAAAAACACAAACAGGCTTGGAATCTCCGCGTCTAACTCCAACACCGAGCCCAACCACTACTCAGCCGACCGCAACATCAACCAAAACGCCAACTCCAACACCAACCAAAACACCTACTGAAGTAGTAGAAATTTTTATGAAGGCGACTTTAGGGACTTTGCCTGGAGCAAAAATTGATTACGATTTTGCTAAAAATTTAATGACCGATGATTTAAAAGCCAAGCATACAGGCGAGGGCTGGGTGCCGCAGTTTTATGGCATTCAAGACGGACCTGTATCTATCAAATTCATTTCGCAAAACACTGTCGGCGATAATGCCTATGTCCGATTTGATCCAAGCTGGGGTGAGATGTCGCTTGGTTGGCTATTTACTTTAAAAAAAGTTGGCAACAATTGGTTGATTGATGATTTTAGAAATGATGTGCAATAGATTAAAAATTGGAAGTTAGAAGTTAGAACTAGTTTATTGGGGTATGAAAAGAGTATGGTGATTAAAGATGGCCGATTAGCCCGCGGCATTTGGCAGGAGATTTTTTTAGCAGAATTTGATGGGCCAAGAGAACGAAAAGTGGGTCCAAAAGGACGGGTCGACTATTTGGAGACCCAGGAAAGGTGGGGCTGTGGCAGATAGCAACAAAACTGGATTATAAAAGAAAAAGATTACAAGTAGCGCAATTTAGCAAGATGGATCTATATAAATTCTCGCGGTCGCGAAAAAAAATGTATAGTTAATTCTGGGCAAGTTATAATTAAATGCAGATTCTAAAACTAAATTCTTTAAGTTTTGAAAAATCTAAAATTGTTCAAATTGTAAAATTTTTAAAATCCAACAAAATCGTCGTTTTGCCCACTGATACTTGTTATGGTATAATGGGAAAAGCAACTGATAGAGAAGTGGTAAGAAAAATTTTTAAAATTAAAGGCCGCGCTTTTAAAAAACCGCTGTCTTGCATTTTTTGGGATATCAAAATGATAAAACGATTTGCCAAAGTTGACTGGCAAAATGAAAAACTGATGCGCAAATTTTTGCCCGGGCCTGTAACTTTTATTTTGCCAAAGAAAAATTTGCCTGATATTTTAACTGCCGGACAAAAATTTGTTGGCGTGCGAATTCCCAAAAATAAAATTATCGCCGCGGTGATGGCGCGACTGAATTTTCCAATCACTGCCACAAGCGCCAATATTTCCGGCAAAAAAGAACCATATTCAGCTTTTGATATATTGGTGCAATACAAAAATCGGAAATTTCAGCCAGATTTAATTGTTGATGCTGGAAAATTAAGAAAAGTCAAGCCGTCAACTGTGGTAAAAATTGAAAACAGTCAAGTCAGGATTTTGCGACTGGGCCCGATTTTAGAAAATCAGATTAAAATATGAAATATCATTTGTGTAACTTTAAGACGGCCGCATTAAAGTTACTGTGGGATTTTTTTATTTGAATTAGATGACTCTAAAAACCACAGATCCAAAAATTTATAATTTGATCCAAACTGAACTCGCCCGTCAAAAAGAAGTAATTCGTTTAATTCCTTCGGAAAATTATGTCTCAAAAGCTGTTTTGCAAGCAACAGGTTCGGTTTTGACAAATAAGTATTCTGAAGGATATGCTGGCAAGAGATATTATGAAGGCCAAGAAATTATTGATCAAATAGAAGAAATTGCGTGCCAGCGCGCAGAAAAACTTTTTGGTGTTGATCATGCAAATGTCCAACCTTATTCTGGTTCGCCAGCAAATTTAGCCGCGTATTTGGCTTTAGTACCAGTTGGCGGAAAAATTATGGGAATGAGTCTACCGCATGGCGGACATTTAACTCATGGTTGGAAAGTTTCTGCCACTTCAAAATTTTGGCAGGCAGTGCAGTATACTGTTGATTCGAAAACAAAAATGTTAAACTACGATGCGATTTATAAAATGGCCAAGGCTGAGCGGCCAAAAATTATTGTTGCTGGCGCTACGGCTTATCCAAGATTTTTTGATTTTAAAAAATTTCGCGAGATTGCTGACAGTGTCAATGCTTATTTTTTAGCAGATATTGCCCATATTGCCGGGTTAATTGTTGGCGGCGTTCATCCTTCACCTGTGCCCTACGCTGATGTTATTACTACAACAACTCATAAAACTTTGCGCGGACCAAGAGGAGCAATGATTATGTGTAAAGAAAAATACGCAAAGCAGGTCGACCGGGCGGTTTTTCCGGGTTTGCAGGGCGGGCCGCACAATCATACAACTGTCGGCATTGCTGTTGCCTTGGAAGAAGCATCAAAACCTGAATTTAAAGATTATACAAAACAGATTGTTAAAAATGCTAAAGTTTTAAGTGAAGAACTTTTAAGATACGGCTTTGATTTGGTAACCGGAGGAACAGACAATCATTTGATTTTGATTGATATGACAAATAAAGGCTTAACGGGTAAACAGACATCAGTTGGCCTGATGAAAGCAGGAATTGAAACAAATTGCAACACGGTGCCTTATGACAAGCGTTCGCCATTTGATCCGTCTGGTATACGAGTGGGCACGCCGGCTGTAACTTCACGCGGAATGAAAGAAAATGAAATGAAAAAAATCGCTGCTTGGATGAATGAAGTGGTGGATAATATCAACGATGAAAAAATATTATTACGAATAAGAGAGGAAGTAAAAGAATTTTGTAAAGATTTTAGAATGCCGGGCATTGATGAATAATAAGATAAAAAATCCACTTATTATTAAAGAAAGTGGATTTATTTTACTTCATCAAGAATAATTCTTTTTTTAAACCCGCCGCGTTTTTTTGCTTTTCCTCCTCCCATTGTTTCTAGTTGTTTTTGCGAGATTTGCTTAAATTTGGCGATTGTATAGATTATTTCTAAAGGTTCTAGACTAGGTAACTCTATGATAAAATAGAGTTATGATGCTAACTAGAGCCAAAATTCCAAAATACAAAATTAAAAAAATTATTAAGTATTTTTGTGTAGATGTAGTTGCTTCAAAAACA
>JBFLZX010000083.1:0-3261 GCA_040756075.1 Patescibacteria group bacterium
TGATGTATTTTTATGGTCGCTTGCCGTTGCGAAAGTTAAACATTATGGCAATGATTTTGGATTTTTTCAAAGATTGTCCGATATTACCGGAATAAAAGATATTGCTGATTTACAACTCACGAAACCGGGAGAGGACGCGACGCGCTTTATAAGATTGAAAAGTGATTACGGCGCTCTTTTATCCGGCAATGCCCATCAACCATTAAAAGCGACGCGAATTAACAGCTTTTCGTCTATATATGTTATTGGCGGATATGAGTCAGTTGATTATTTACAAAAATATTCCGGCTATTCTAACTATGAGAAAATTATCAGCTTGCCATAAATTAATAACGAGGCATATCGGGATCGTTAAATAATATATCCGATTTCGGATTTTTATTTTCTTTTAGACATAATTCGCGATACATATCGTCGCAGGAAAGATGGGAAGCGTTGTTTGAATTTAAATTAAGTTGAAGTAGTATTTTTGTTAATTGTTGTTCTATATCTTCGGAATTCTTTTTTACTTCCAGTTCAAGAACTAACCCAAAAGGAAATTCATCGAGCGTTATATGAATATCGCCGTTTTCATAATGATTTCTGTATCTTTCATAGGATGAGATTCTTGGGCAATGCAAGACATCTTCAATAATTGTTTGCACGGCGGACAATTCCGCGGGGTGAAAATTAAATTCTATTTCATTTTCGTGTTTTATTAATTCGTTTTTTAAAGACGGTATTCTTTGTTTCCACGATACAAAACCATAGCCGTCTGTTGCATTTTTATCGGTCGGAGTGGCCGCTCGCAAGCGAAGCCGTCCGTCAACTGAAGCGGTATAAAAAGTATATTTCGGATTCGGATTGTCATACATAATCGTAATCTCATAATAACGACCCTTATAATTAAGTTGTTTTAAAACTGTTTTCCACGATTCTAATTCCTTTAAAGAAAAATAAAATCGCATTTCTCGTTCAATGCTCATATAAAATTATCCTTTATGATACTTTTTAAAAATTTTTAATTCTTCGGCTGATAATTTATTCCATTGAAAACCCAAACTAAGATTTTGTTTGATATAACGATGATTTGTCGGGTCGTCGATTTCTTCAACTTTAACATATCGACGCATCAGTTGAATAAATTTTTTAACTTCATTTTCTTTGCCCATCAAACTCAAAGTCCTTAATTTATCAGAATATCGTTTAAGTAGAACTGTTATATTAACATTCGCAGGCGTTATGTTGTGAGTAAAAACTGGCAAAAAATGTATTTCAAAATCTTTTAATGCTAAACTAATTAAATCGACAATTTCTTCGCTGGCTATAGAAATTGATTTAATGACATAATTTTTACCGGAAAGCGGAACCTTATATATGAGCTTTAAATTTATTGGATGTTCTCGATTCATTAATCTGAAACTTTTTCTAATTTTTAATGATCTAGTCGGCACTCCCCTAAAATAAATTAAATCATAAAAATAATTTTCTTCGTAAGCCAGTGATTCATCGTTGATAAGTATTTGATTCTTAAACAACAAATCAATTCCTCTTTTATTGATTGCTATTTCTGTCTGATATTCTGTATAACTTGTTGAATCTTTTAACAGCGTTAAATCTTGAACATCCAATACTTTTTGTTTCGATTGACACAAAGCGACAATTTTCCGCAGTAATTTCTCATTAGCCCTAAATTGTTTTCCGTAAGCAATGTCTTCTTTAATGTATTTTAATAGAGAGACAACACGTGTTGGCAATTCCTTGACGGAAAAAAGAACATAATAAATATTTTGAAGTTCTTGGTCTGTTATTTCAAAGTCTTTCATATACAATTTTGCAAGATATTCCCCGGCGTTCTCAATCGTGATAACCCGTTTTACATTATGAACGGAGTTAATTTTTATTCCAATTGATTTGCTAAAATAAGTCGCTTTTTCATAATTATTTCCAATGAGATCGTATTTATAACGATTAAGTTTTAATGTTTTAAAAATATGCGCAAGGGATTTATAATTTCTTTTATCTAAACGGTTTTTTTCTCCCAGCAAATACTCCGACGCTTCTTGAATATTTTTTTCGCCAACGTATTTTCCCGACGGATCAACACCGTTGACTTGAAGTTCTAATTCTTGATTTTTATAAAACAAACTATTTCCTTGGCCTTCTTGAGGAATATGAATATATATTCCTTGACCGGCAATATTTATTTCTCGCAAGGATGTCACTCTTTGAGATTCGCAATCGCAATGCGTATCGCCAAACGCGCCAAGCAAACATTCCGAAGAAATTCTGAGCAATATATTAGAATTTGGAGGGAAAATATTTGATTGAAAATTATTAATTGTGCGAACACGAGATAAATCGTTCTTACTTTTAATAAGCATGAGAATGTACGGCGATTGCAAGGCATCGGATTTTATTTCTTCAATAGTTGGCGTATATACAATACAGAGACATTCTCCAAAATAAATATTTTTATGCATGTGATAAAAAGCAAAGCGATTCATATTCTGTTATTTAGACAAAAATTTCGTTATTTTCGGCAATAATTCATTTGAAAAATCGTATAAATTATTTAATATCGCGTCGTGTAATATTTTGCCTTTCTGGGGATCAGCGATTACAATCGGCAATTCTTTAATAATGCCATCTGGATAAAAATCTTTCGTTTTAAAGAATCGCAATGAGCCAGAAATTTTTTTAGATTCTAATCTAGAATACTTATGTTTAGTTTTGTTTTGATAAAAAGCGATTAAAGAAGCTTCTACCGAGCCGGCGTGAACATCGAATTCGCCAAACAACTCAGAGCACATTTTTTTAATTTCTATTGGGTAAAGAGAAAAAACAATGGTTTTACAATTATTATGAGTATAATTAAAATCAGCTTCTATTGCTGATAATGTATGGGTGTTGCCGCCGTGGGCATTAATTATTAATAAAATTGAATTTTTATCGGCGATGGAATGAAGAAGTTCTGATACAAAATTATAAAATGTAATATGCGAAATATAAATTGTTTGAGGCAGACCGCTATGTTCGTAAGACAAACCGAAGTTTAAAGATGGTAAAAGAATTATGCGATTGGAAATTTTTTTTTTAATTTTATCGACAAAATCAACGGCTATACGATTAGCAATAATACTATCGGTGTCGGGTGGAAGATTGGCGCCATGATACTCGTAACTACCAATCGGTAATATAAAAATATTTTTTAATTTTTTATTCATTAATCGCTTGCAAACCGGTGCCCTCGAGAGGATTCGAACCCCTATTACGAGATCC
>JBFLZX010000084.1:0-3193 GCA_040756075.1 Patescibacteria group bacterium
AATCCCTATTTCATTTTAAATCAATAAATTTTATATTGCAAATATTTTTGTGGATAAACTCAAAATTGTTTTGTATACAAATTTTAGACTTTTATGATAAAATATGATTAAGATTATGAAAACAATCATCTATAATAAACGGGCGAAATTTGATTATGAGATTTTAGAAACTTTTGAAGCAGGGATTGTTTTAGTTGGCCACGAAGTCAAATCAGCGAAAAATGGAAATGTAAGTTTAAAAGGCGCATATGTTGTTATCCAGCAAACCGGACCAAAAGGCACGCCCGAAGCCTGGATTTTAAATATGCACATTGGAGTGTATAAGCAGGCAGGCAAAATACCAAATTACAATCCAACCCGCTCACGAAAACTTTTATTACATAAAAAAGAAATAAATTATTTAATTGGCAAACAACGACAAAAAGGCTTGACATTAGTGCCAATTTCAATATATACTAAAAAGTCGCGGCTGAAATTGGAATTTGGTCTTGGCCGCGGCAAGCGCAAAATTGACAAACGGGAAAAAATCAAAGAAAGAGAGTTTGAACGTCGAAAGCAAAGAATTTTAAAAGGAAAAATATAAACATCAATCTTTGTCATTCTGAACGAAGTGAAGAATCCCCTGGCTTAATCAAAAAACAACGAGATTCTTCGGCCACTGGCCTCAGAATGACAATTTCTGGACAGCTTCGCGAATGATACGAATAGCCACAAAATTGGTCATTAACAATTTGGATTTGGAATTTATTTCAAATTTCGGATTTTGAATTTGTTTGGAATTTGAGATTTAGAATTTGGAATTTTAAAACATGGGGGTGTAAAGCTTCGACAAAAAGACTGTCGTCTTTGCGTGCAATCTAAGGTTGCTTATTCCTTGTAAATCCAATAAGCAAATTGACAAGTGCAAACTATTCACCTGTCTACGCAGTTGCCTAAATAACGCGACTGCCGCTCATCTTCGTCTTGCCTAAAAGTGAAGATTGGGTGTCATATTTTAGGCTAGGAAGTATAGTGCCCGTAGGATTTCCGAAATTCAAGGGGCTCCGCCTCTCCGGGCAAAATTCTTTAAGGATTTTTTCTGTTTTTACTTTAAAGAATTACCCAAACAGAATAAGTTTGTAGAAGCGTAAAGATTACCTTTTTGGACGCGGGTGCAATTCCCGCCACCTCCATAAATTTTTCGCTCCGCTCAAAATTTGAGTATTTTGTAATTGGTAGTTTGTAATCTGGATTATTAATTATGTTTGATTTTGAAAATCTTGAAGTTTATAAAGAAGCAAAAGAATTAACTAAAGAAACTTTAAAATTTTTAAAAGAAAATAAAGCGATTAATTCGTATTTACGCGATCAGCTTTATCGTGCTGTAATCAGTGTCGTCATTAATATTGCCGAAGGTAGCGGTAAATTTTCAAAAGCTAATAAAAAGAATTTCTATATTATTTCTCGCAGTTCAGTCTATGAATGTGTTTCTATTTTAGAAATAATTTTTGAAGAAAATCAAATCACAAAGGATAAATTTAACTATTTCTACCAAAAATTTGAAACTATTTCTAAGATGTTACTTGGCTTAATAAACAACCAAAGAAATTAAAAACCTTGACGAAAAATATATAATCAAAATTTCAGACCGCAAATTAAAAACTAGCGGTTTTTTGTTGAAAATTACTTTTTTTATGCTAAAATATACTCTATGATAAGATTATTTTTTGCCATATTTACAGCCAAACTAGTGGGCAGTGTTACCCGACTATTTCATATTGGCCATGGCAGTTCTTTGCCCGGAGTTGTCGCGGAAAAAATTGATCCAAAAATCGCAAAAAAATTATCCTCTAAATTTAAAAAAGACATTATTTTAATCACTGGCACGAATGGAAAAACAACCACTGCCAAATTGATTTCGAATATTATTGAGGCTGCTGGTTTTTCAAAAATCCATAATTTAACTGGAGCAAATCTGGTGCGCGGCGTTATTTCTTCTTTAATTTCTCATTCTAATTTTTTTGGAAAAATAAATTCGGACTTTGGTCTTTTTGAAATTGATGAGGCAACTTTGCCGGAAGCAGTAGAAAAATTAAATCCGCAAATTATTATTTTCAACAATTTATTCCGCGACCAACTTGACCGCTATGGTGAGATTGACAAAATTGCAAAAGTTTGGAAGAAAACTCTACAAAAAATTCATCCTGCAACAAAGATTATACTGAATATTGATGATCCAAGCATCGGCTTTTTAGTACAAAGGCTAAATAATGAAACAACTACTTTTGGCATTGAAGATGAGAAATATAAAATTGACAAACTCCCTTCTTTTGCTGACGCGATATTCTGCCCAAAGTGCGGCACGAAATTTGAATATAAAATTTTGTATCTTTCCCATCTTGGAAAATATTTTTGCCCGAAGTGCGGCCTTTTACGGCCAAAACCGCAAGTTATTGCCCGAGATATTGAATTAAAAAATACCCTGGGTATCAAACTTAAAATAAACTATGGACATCGGGAATCCATAGTAGATGTTAATCTCTTTGGGCTTTATAATGTTTATAATATTTTAGCTGCCGCTACTTGCGGCTATGCGCTGGATTTTTCTTGCGAGATAATTAAAAAGGCGCTTTGTAAATTTACTCCTGCTTTTGGCCGTTTTGAAAAAACAAAAATTGAAAAAACGCCAGCGACTTTACTTTTGATAAAAAATCCTACTGGCGCAACTGAAGTTATTCATGCCTTAACTTTTGATAAAAAGCCGAAAAATCTTTTTGTTATTTTAAACGATGATATTCCTGACGGCCGCGATGTTTCCTGGATTTGGGACACGGAATGGGAAAACCTGACGAATTTTGTAAATTTTATTTTTATTTCCGGCAAACGCGCTGAAGATATGATCTTGCGGCTAAAATATGCGCAAATCCCGCAAGAAAAAATGTTTTTAATAAAAAATCCTAAAGAAGCGTTGATCTTGGCGTGTAAAAAATCGGACGAGCGGCCGCTTTTTATTTTGCCGAATTATTCAGCGATGTATTCTTTAAGAAATTTTTTAGCAGAAGAAGGATATTTGCCAAAAATTATTTAATTACCTAGATCCTGCACGAATGCAGGAATCGAATGATTAAATTATTGCAAACATTAGTATAAAATACGCTCTTTTTTAATAAATCTTGGCTTGCGAAGAAATCGTACATAATGTATAATTTTCTCG
>JBFLZX010000085.1:0-3162 GCA_040756075.1 Patescibacteria group bacterium
AGGTGAGAATGACACAATGGGTTTAGAATGGGTTTCTAAACAAGCAACAAAATCATCTTGCGGTTTATGGATTCCTTTGCATAAAGATGCAACTACTCCTTCGCAAAAAACTTGGCGAATTTCAGGTTTTCTTTTGCTTCGTACTGTCACTTGCACAGGCAAAGCTGGCGATCCCTGTTAAGATTTTTAATTTTTCTGTGGCCTAAAATTTCAGGCCTTTTTTTGTTTGTTTTGTCTTGCTATATAACATTTGTATTATTGTTTTTAAATTTAAAATATTGTATAATTTATATAAGGTGTGGACAACAAAAATCACTAATCAAACACGAATTTATTCCCGGATAACACTAATTTTATCTGTGTAATAATTAGTGTAAAGATTTGTGTATGATTTGTGTGTAATGTTTAATGAAAATAGAAACCATTAGAAACTTAGATCTAAAAGGCAAACGCGTACTTTTGCGGGTGGATTTTAATGTGCCACTGGATAAGTTTGGCCGAATCGTTGATGATACCCGGATTCGGGAGGCTCTGCCAACGATTAAATATTTAGAAGATCAAGGAGCAAGAATTATTTTAGTTTCCCATTTTGGCAGACCAAAAGGAAAAGTGGATGAAAAGTTGCGAATGGAGCCAATTGGAAGATATTTATCCCGGCTTATAAATCATGATGTTTTGATTTCACGTGAGCCAATCGGAGAAAAATTGCGCGACCGTATCAGATATATGGAGTTTGGCGATATTATGCTTTTGGAAAATATTAGATTTTATCCAAAGGAAGAAAAAAATGATCCAAATTTTGCTAAGGAGCTAGCCGGCTTAGCAGAAATTTATATCAATGATGCCTTTGGCACAGCGCATCGAGCCCATGCTTCAACAGATGGTGTGGCGCATTTTTTGCCAAGTTACGCTGGATTTTTAATGGAAAAAGAAATTAAATATTTATCTGAAATTTTAGAAAAGCCGCAAAGACCATTTTTTTGTATTCTTGGCGGGGCAAAAATTTCGACAAAACTCGGAGTAATTGAAAATTTAATAAAGCGAGTGGATAAATTAATTTTAGGCGGGGCTTTAGTTCATACGATTTTAGCGGCCAAAGGAATAAAAATCGGAAAGTCTTTGGTAGAAAAAGATTTGATTAGTGAAGCGAAAAGATTATTAAAATATGAAGACGACAGTAAATTAATTTTGCCAAAAGATGGTCTCGTAAGCAAAGATTCTAAGGGTAAACAGGCGGCAAGGGTGAGTGATTTTTCCGATATCAAACCCGATGAAGCAATTTTTGATATTGGACCGCAGACCATTGCTTATTATAAAGAGTTAATTTTGCAGGCAAAACTAATTGTTTGGAATGGACCAATGGGATTGTTTGAAGTGCCAGCATTCGATAATGGAACTTATAAAATCGCGCGGGCAATTGCGAGCACGAGCGCCAAAACAATCGTTGGCGGCGGCGAAACTTTAGAGGTAACGAAAAAATTAGGTTTGCAGAAAAAATATTCTTTTGTTTCAACTGGCGGCGGCGCAATGCTGGAATTTTTAGAAGGAAAAAAACTGCCCGGAATCGCTGTCTTACAGTGACAGTCACCTTTTTATCCACAGAATTTTTGGCTTGGTAGAGCGAAAAAATATCGTAAAAATCAAATTTACCATAAATTTGAATATTTTTTTCGGTAAATTAATATTTTGCTGATTTTATAAAAGATAATAAAATCATGGTAATTTTTAAAATTGCATAGTTTTTGGCTTATTTTAGCTGAAAGTTTTGCAGTTTTAAAGGTGACTGTCACTATGAAAATCAAAAACATCCGGGCATTGGAAATTTTGGATTCTCGCGGAAATCCGACTGTGGCTTGCATCATTATTTTGGAAAATGGGATCGTGGCGCGCGGTTATGTGCCATCTGGCGCTTCAACTGGGAGCGGCGAAGCTTTGGAATTACGCGACAATGATGAAAAACGTTTTGCAGGAAAAGGAGTTTTGCGCGCCTGCGATAATATTAATGAAACTATTTTTCGAGCCCTCAAAGGAAAAGATGCGACTAAACAGCGGGAAATTGATGAAATAATGTTGGAATTAGACGGCACAGAAAATAAATCAAAACTTGGAGCAAATGCAATTTTGGGCGTGTCTCGAACTTGCGTAACTGCTGCCGCGCGATCGCAAAAATTAGAGCCGTATCAATATTTGGCGCAGATTTTTGGAGGTTCTCGACTCACTTCGTTTGCTCGAACAATAATTTTACCTACGCCAATGTTAAATATTATCAATGGCGGCAAACATTCCGATTCAGGGCTTGATATTCAAGAATTTATGATTGCGCCGCAAGCTAAAAGTTTCCGTGAAAAATTGCGCCAAGCCGCAGAAATTTACCAGAGTTTAAAAAAAGTAATTGGCAAGGCAGGTTATTCTCAAGGCGTTGGTGATGAAGGCGGCTTTGCGCCAAAACTAGAAACAAATTTTCAAGCTCTAGAATTCATTAAAAATGGAATTGAAGCTGCGGGATATAAGTTAGGTGAAGATGTAAATTTAGCTTTAGATTGCGCGGCATCAGAATTTTATGATGAAGAAGAAAAAAAATATATTTTGCGACGACCCGACGCGTCGCTGACATCAGATCAACTCTTGGCATTTTACAATGATTGGACGCAAAAATTTCCAATTATTTCAATTGAAGACCCATTTTCCGAAAGCGATTGGCTAGCTTGGCGCAAGATTACAGAGAAAAATGGCAAAGATTTATTGATTATTGGCGACGATTTATTTGTGACAAATGTAAAACGACTAGAGCGCGGAGTGCAGGAAGGCGCGGCTAATGCAATTTTAATTAAACCAAATCAAATTGGAACAATAACAGAAACTCTAGATTGTATTCGAGTCGCCCGGGCCGCAAATTATAAAATTGTTATTTCTCATCGTTCCGGCGAGACTTGCGATAATTTTATTGCAGATTTGGCAGTGGCGGTTTCTGCGGATTTCGTAAAATTTGGCGCGCCGGCCCGAGGAGAAAGAGTGGCAAAATATAATAGGTTGCTGGAAATCGAGAATTATTTATTAACGCATTAACGAATTAACGGATTATACTTCGAGCGAAGCCCTAAAAACTTTCGGGGTGAAGTCGAGAAGTAATTCGTTAATTCGCAATTCGTTAATTAAGTAATA
>JBFLZX010000086.1:0-3016 GCA_040756075.1 Patescibacteria group bacterium
ATAAGCACCAATAACCAAAATTCAAATAACCCCTCCGCCCCACCCCTTACATAAGGGGAGGGGCGGAGGGGTTACAAGTTTGCAACATTTGAAAATTCGAATTTTGAATTTATTTGGGATTTGAGATTTGTAATTTGGGATTTATAAAATTATGCTCACAATAAATGATTTAAAATCCGGCAGTCATATAGAATTAAATGACGAGCCTTACGAGGTTCTATCAAAAGAATTTATAAAAAGTGCTCAGCGTCGACCAGTAATGTCCTGCAAGCTACGAAATTTAATTTCTGGAAAAGTTTTAAAACACACTTTTCAGCAATCAGATGCAATTGCGCAAGCAGATTTAGAAAAAATACAGACCCAGTATTTATATAAAGACGCAGAAAATTATTATTTTATGGATAACGAAAGTTATGAACAATTTTCCCTGCCCTCTAATATTATTGATAATAAAGGAAATTATTTTATTGAAGGAGCGCAAATTACAATTTTGAAATTCAAAGAAAAACCAATCAGCATTTCTCTGCCGATAAAAATGGCGTTTAAAGTTAAATCTGCTCCTCCCGGCATTCGCGGCGACACTGCGCAGGGCGGAACCAAAGAAGTGATTATCGAAACTGGCGCCAAAGTTAAAGTTCCGCTATTTATTAAAGAGGGGCAAAAAATTATTATTGATACGCGCGATGGAAGTTATGTGGAAAAAATAACAGAGTGACAGTCACTTTTTAAGCCTGTTGAAAAATGGCTTAAACTAACGAAAAAACCTGGCTATTTTTGAAAATGCCATGATTTTATTAGTTTTTATTGATATCACTAAAGTGTTCGAAATCATGGTAAATTGAAATTTTACTATACTTTTTGGCTTATTTAAGCCGTAAAATTCCGCACAAAAAAGGTGACTGTCACTTTTTAAAAAGGCTCTGCAGTTGCGCAGAGCCTTTAAATTTCCGATATCTTGTTTTACTTCCCAATCACAAATAAGGTATTTTTCGAGAAATCGTATCGATTGAAAATTATATAGAAGAAATTTCGGGTGGTATTCTGTTTTGCTTTTGCAAAATTTTTCCACTTTCCTGTTTTAACATTATAGTACTTTAATTTCAGCTGTTTTTCTTTTAATTTCTTGTTCTGCTTTTGCAGGGCTGTAAATTCTGACTGGTCATAGGCAAACATCAACCTTAAACTAAATTTATTTTTCTTTTTGCCTGCTTTGTATTTCTTAAGGTTGCTTGTAATTTTCCAATACTTTTTCAAAGTCAACTTTTTTGCCTTGGCGTAATTAGCGGGATATTTTTCAAATTTCTTGTTTTTAATGTAATACTTTTTTGCCTGTAATTTCTTTGGCAGTTTTAAGAAAGAAAAGACAAAATTATTAACTAAATAAGCATCTTTTTCGCCAATTAATTTTTCTTTACCCAAAGCCTCGCCTGCGCCGGCAGTACCGATTTTAGTGACACCGGCAGTACCGATTTTAGTGACAAAAGTTTGCTCGGGAATGTAGTGAGTATATTTTACCGCATAATTCGAAGTGCCACTCCTTCCAATATGGCTCATATGAGTATTGCCAGAACTATCAATGACTAAAGAAGGTAGTCCACCTTCATTGCTTATCGGATCAGAAAATAAAGTTTGAAATTGCCATCCGGCGTCTGTTTTAACTGCGTATTTTAAGTTACTGGTCATAAAATCATGATAGGCAATTCGAGGATGATTTTCGTTGTCTAAGGCGATTGAGTTTTTAAAATAAATATTGTATATACTGGTCCCAGAGGAAACAAAATTGTTATCTATAATTTCTGTTTTCCAAATTTTATTAGAATTTTCCGCAAATTTCAATGTTTTATTTTCCGTATCATGATAAAGAACATATAAATTATCTGCATTATCTCGGGCTATGGACAGATGTGCATAACCATAACGATCATAACCACCCCAAACATTCCAAATACCTGGAGCAACTTTCTTATCAATAACCTCTGCGGACTGCCACGTGCCATCTTCTTTTCTCCACGTATGAAGTATATAAGCCTCTGCTTCTTCGCCGGCCGCTATGACACGATCTCTGACAGCAGTTATAATATGAGGTTTATAATTCGAATCAAAAATAAACATTGCGTCATCTACTGTAAAATCTGCTAAAGAAGTGACAGATTCTATCTGCCAACCATTAAGATTTTTGTAAGCATACTTAGGAACGAAAGGATAATCTGTTATACCTATAAAAAAAATTGAAGGATAACCTGTAAAATCATTAACTTTTATCCCTGTTGTTGCAGCAAATATAAAATTTTTAGAAGTAGGATCACTATTAGATATCACTGTTTCTTTTTGCCAACCATTTTCGGTTTTTGTAGCATATTTTAAATAGATTTTATAAGGGCCTGCTTCACTTTCCCAATTCTCCCTGATTACATAAGCAAGATGAGGATTATCATTAACATCAAGATCTAAAGAAACTAAAAAACCGACATCTTGCTGTTTGGTAGCAGTAGTCTCTATTACTTCACTTGCCCAGCCACTGGCTGTCTTTTTTGCATACTTGAGTTGATAAACCCATTGTCCATTTACTTGTCCGTTGTAATCATAAACAATTACTGGATTACCTTGCGAATCTAAAGCAATTGCATTATCTTGGCCAGAAAGTGAATATTCTTTTTCTAGAACTTCTGTTTCCCAACTTGCCCTTGCCGCCACTCCAAGCATAAACATTCCTAAAACCAAAACAGCTGCGGCAAAAAAAGTTTTGATGATTTTTTGGTTTGTCATACCCGGTAGTAGAAATTCAGATAGTATTTTTATCTACAAGATAAAAATACTCTTTATTCTACATTGTTATTTTTTAATAAATTTTTACTTTTATGCCCGCAATAATAAAAATTCTTTTTAATCTATAATTAAATATTTTTCAGTTCTGAATTTTTACTACCGGGCATAGATTTTTTTGTTAATCCCGCGCTGAGTAAACGCGATGAAGTTTGACATTTGACATTTAAGTTTTGACATTTATAGTATACTC
>JBFLZX010000087.1:0-2844 GCA_040756075.1 Patescibacteria group bacterium
TTATCTGATTGATCCGGGCAAGCCAAATCAGAATGGCAAGGTGGAAAGAAGCCACCGAACTGACCAAGAGATGTTTTACGAAAGGAATGAATTCAAGACATTGAGAGATTTAAAAACCAAAATCAAAAACTGGAATGAAGAATACAACAATCTAGAACACTGCGGCTTAAATGGCAAAACACCGAATGAAATGTTAGAATTATTATTAACTAACGAACCGACAAATGTCTGTGTTTAAAACAGCCAAATATTCCTTTTACAACACATAATAAAATCGCCATCATAAAAATGTCGTTATTACAAAAATTGTTTTTATAACAGCGTTTTTTGTTTTTACACAATTTATTTTATGTTATCTATCAATTTCATCTTTATCAATATACTGTGTCTTAAGTTCATTATTTTTTTTAAATATTCCCAATACCAAATCTTTGGGATTATATTTTTTTGACCCAATGTTAAAAGTTTTGACACTATCTATTATACCTCCCCCAAATTTCGGACAGTATGGTAAGATAGAAAAATGAATAAAATCAAAAGGTTTCATTCGCCGGAATTCAAGATAAAAATTAAAGTTGAAAAACAAGAATATCCAAATCATCGGTTGAATATTATTTATAAACTGCCAATTTGCTATCCAAAAAAACGGGGGGGAGTTAATTTGGAAATGAACAAAATTAAATCAAAATCTAATCAAAGGTCAGAATTACAAACTAAATTTTTTTATCCACAGGTTGCGCTTACAAATTGAATATGGGTATAATTAATCATTTTTTTTGAGTTACAACTTCCATAATTTTATGCCAATGATTATGCCCTATTTCATTATCAAAAAAATCAAATACTTTAATAGAAATATTTTTAAATTTTTTCAACATTGTTCTTGTCTCTTCTTCGGTTAATCCATTTTTTATATTTTCATCATTCTTGTGAAATACATGTAAAAACAACCAACCATCTTTTTTTAAATTTTCATAAGCTGTATCTATTAAACTTTGTTTATTTTTCAAAAAATGCAAAACATAATTAGAATAGACTAAATCAAATGGCTTATTTGTTGATATATATATCTGTTCTAAATCAACACCAGTTTTTTTATCGACTCCCTCACATATCCATCCTCTCGTTTGAAGATCTTTGATATCGCTAAAATCTCCAGCGCCAAGATCAAGAACTTTACCAGGATTTAAAAAATTATTATTTATAAACTTTTCTAAATAAATATTCATGATTATTTAATATAATACCATAAATATCTATTTTAAAAAATCAAAGTTTATAGCCTGATGGAGTCCAGAATGTATTTGAGGTTATACAAAAAAGGCCCATTATTTAAAAATGAGCCTTATTAAAGATATAATTTGTTCCTGCGGTAAAAAAAATTGCAATTTCTTAAATAAAATATACAATTTAATTCGTAAAAAACACACAACAAGACCGCTTTTAAAAGCATGGCAAATAATTGATAAAAGACATTGGCCAAATAAAAAAATAACCTACGATAGTATAATACCAAATCAAAAAACAAAAATAAACAATAATGCATTAAATTATTGGCTTAAACAATGTAAGTCGTCTCTTGAAAAAACAATCGACGCCTACAAAATAATTTCATTGAAAGATATATTTATCGACAATACTAAATTATATAATATTGGGGAACAATTATCTCGAGATAAAAACTGGGGCATTATTGTTTTATTAAGAAATCCAATGGAAATTATGGGGGCATATAAAAATGCCGGCATCAGAAAAAAAGATTTGCGATCAGCCGAAAGCGTATTGCCTTTTTACTATAATTTCCTACAATCAGTTAAACAAATAGAAAATAAAAAAAATGTTATTATTATAAGATACGAGGATCTATGCGATAACACCGAAAGAGTAATAAAAACCATCTGTGAATTTATAGGAGTTAATTATCAAAAAATATGGTAAATTTTATTCGCTATCCAATAAATAAAAGAGGACACATTTTAAAAGGAAATCGATTATTGT
This sequence comes from Patescibacteria group bacterium, assembly GCA_040756075.1. Classification (GTDB taxonomy): domain Bacteria; phylum Patescibacteriota; class JABMPQ01; order JABMPQ01; family JBFLZX01; genus JBFLZX01. The sequence goes on from JBFLZX010000087.1 coordinate 1,999, forward strand.
ATAATAATAAAAAAATATTTATTAAAAGAGATATTAACTGGGAAAAAAATCTTTCTTTAAAAGAAATTAAAAATTTGCGGCCTAGTAAAAAATAATGAAATTATATAATTATTTCAACCACAAATATGAATACAATAATTAAAACAACCGCCCTAATTCAAGATAACAAAAAAATCTTACTAATTAAAGAATGGTCTAAAAAGAAAAACGGCTATTTTTGGAATGTTATTAGGGGGACTTTTGATCCTGAAAAGGACGCATCTTTAACCGCAGCTATTATCAGGGAAGCAAAAGAAGAAATTAATTTAGATATTGATGTTGAAAATATTTTAAGTATTTTTGAAATTAAAAAGTTGGATAGTTTTTTATTACAAATCAATTTTACAGGCCAACCCAGATTAAATTCTAAACCATCATTACCAAAATCATTCGAACAAGACGAGGAAATAATTGAATATAAATGGTTTAATTTCGATGAATACAAAGCCTTAAAAAAAGAAGAATTAATGGACAAACGAGTTTCCATTATTATTAATGATTTCTTTTTAAATAAATTAAAATATCCTTTGCAAATAATAAAAGGCGTTGATTAATGATATTGTTTAATCAACGCCTTTGTAAATGTTGTAATATAATTTGCGCGTAATAATGGGGGCCAAACTTTTTTGTTAATCTTTCGATTGTTATTAATGGAAAAACAATTTCCCCATTTATTTCTTTGGCTTGCGCTACCTCTTGCATAGCCTTAGAAATAAAAACTACATCTTTCATTGTAATAGGAGACTCATTGCATAAAACTTTTGAAATAGCAATTTTCCGTTTCGAAGTTAAATCTGCCGGACAATT
>JBFLZX010000088.1:0-2799 GCA_040756075.1 Patescibacteria group bacterium
TGCTTTTAATTTTCAGGAATTTTTGATAAAATAAGAACCATGATTGCCTTCGGCAATCAGAACCTTGTTTCCTCAACAACTAAAAGTTGTTTCGGAAATAAGTCCGAGCTTTGTTGTAAAGTTGCACCACTGAAAAACATTGATTGGCGGCGCTCGCGGCGTTGCCTTTCGCCGCAAGCGCCGCAAACGGAAATCTCGCCTCTCCTTTTGCTTTTTTAGTCCGCCTTTAGCGGACTTATTCCTTACGATTTTCAAATTTTATCTCTTTTGTCCCGCCCTTTAGGCGGGATTTTGCCCAAAAGGCAAAAAGAATTTTTGCTCTTGACATTTCCAGTTGATTGTTTTAGATTGAAAATGTAGCCAGCAACCGACGACTTTTGTAATGGCCGTATTGGGCAATCCGAGTCGTCGGGTTGGCTACACCAGTACGGCCTTTTCAATTCATAAACAATTATGCAAAACAATCCTTCGCAAAAATTCTTTTTGTATGCGCGCAAGTCAACAGATGTTGAAGACAAACAGATTTTGTCTATTGAAGCCCAAATTACAGAATTGAGAGAGTTTGCAAAAAGAGAGAATTTACAAATAGTCGAGGTTTTTATCGAAAAGCAATCCGCTAAAATTCCGGGTAGACCGATCTTCAACCAGATGTTAAGCCGGATTGAAAAAGGCGAAGCTAATGGAATTCTCTCATGGCATCCGGACAGACTTGCGCGCAATAGTGTCGATGGTGGAAAGATTATCTATCTTTTGGATACTGGTAAATTAAGGTTCCTCAAGTTTCCTCAATTTTGGTTTGAAGATACACCACAAGGGAAGTTTATGCTCTCAATCGCTTTTGGGCAAAGCAAGTATATGGTTGATTCGCTAAGTGAAAACACCAAGCGAGGATTACGCCAAAAAGTTAGGCGAGGAGAATATCCGGGATTAGCTCCTGTTGGTTATCTTAACAATGTAAGGACAAAAACAATTATTGTAGACAGAAAACGGTCAAGAATCATACAGCAGGCTTTTGAGCTTTACGCGAAAGGTAATTCAACTCTTGGTGATATTGCTGACTTTTTGGCGCAGAAGGGAATTAAAACTAAAGGAGATAAACCATTCAAAAGAGATAAAATTTCATTTATCCTTTCTAACCCATTTTATTACGGCCACTTTCGTTATAACGGGGAAATCCACGAAGGCATTCACGAGCCAATCATCGCCAAGAAACTTTTTGATAGGGTGCAGGTTGAGCTAAAACGAAGAAGCAAACCGCAAAGGAAAGAAAAAATACCTAAGGCATTTACCGGTCTTCTTCGTTGTGGTGAGTGTGGAATGGTGATTACCGGCGAGCAGAAAACAAAATTCTACAAAGGCACAAACAGAACCGTTACTTATACTTACTACCGTTGCACCAAAAAATCTAAAACCAAGAACTGCCATCAATTATTTATTCGCCAAGAAGAACTTGATAAACAGTTATCAAGAATGATTCAAAAAGTTTCTTTGCGTCAGGATTGGGCAGAATGGATGTTAAAAAAACTTAAACAAGAAGAAAAAGAATCTGCCCAATCCTGCTTTGCTTTTGTTCAGGAAAAAAGAGAAGAAGCCAAGGAAATCAATCTAAAGTTGCAAAGATTGCTGGATGCCTATTTAGAACAAGATATCGAAAGAGAAACTTACCTTGAGAAAAAATCAAAACTTATGAGTCAAAAGAAAACTTTAGAGGAACAAAACATCCGTTTTGAACAAAAGCAAAATGATTGGCTCGGACCTATGAGAGAATGGATAAATGAAGCCGCAAATGCGGCTAAAATCGCAAGAAATAATGACCTTTTTGCCAAAAAGGACTTACTTTTGAAAATCTACGGCTCGGACTTGTATTTAGAAAATAAAAAAGCAAAAGGAGAGGCGAGATTTCCGTTTGCGGCGCTTGCGGCGAAAGGCAACGCCGCGAGCGCCGCCAATCAATGTTTTTCAGTGGTGCCGAGGACAGGACTTGAACCTGCACGCCCTAAGGCACAGCCTCCTCAAGACTGCGTGTCTACCAATTTCACCACCTCGGCAGATTTATCTGATTTTAACAAAAAAAATTTCAAAAAACCAGAAATGTTTGTTAAAATAGAACAGCTCTTGCCGAGTCGTCTAATGGTAGGACGTCTCCCTTTGGAGGAGAATATTCTAGGTTCGAATCCTAGCTCGGCAACACTTGGATTAAATAACAAAATTCCCGAGGTTACTCGATATGTTAACCTCGGAGGTTCAACATCAAACATCAGGAGGTTCAACATCATCTCAAAGAAAAAACGCAAAAATTTTAAAGAACTAAAATCTGCCACCCTGTCTGAAAGATTGTTGCTGATTGTATACCTGATCAATTTTCTCTCGAACTCCGCTAAAAAAAGTAAGAAGTTTCTCATACTGTTCTGGATCCATTGTTTCTTTTCTACTTTCTAAAATAGATATCACCTGTGATCCAGAAATTGGAGTCTGGTATCTCAAATATTCGTATGTATTCGTTCTTGTTCTCTGCGGATTTAGTGACATTTCTCTGAAAGCCTTTTTGTATTCCTCTATATTGACTCTCCAGCAATATCCCGACGGGCTTAGCCAATACTCAATCGCATCTTTGTCATAACCATCTTTGATAGTTACTCTGCTTATTTCTTGTGATTTTGGATCGTGCTCAAGGTAGTGTCAAGCATTAGTGTGTAATCCTCCTTTCGAAAACGGGTAGTTTTGGTTTAAATAATTGATAATGGTATTGGCATAACGTTGAGCTGATTCATCATTTTGAAAGGTATTGTCAAAAACTTT
>JBFLZX010000089.1:0-2737 GCA_040756075.1 Patescibacteria group bacterium
GGCGCTCCGGCGGCAAGAAGAACCGCCGCTCCGGAAGCGGCCTGTCCCAGGCAGACTGTTGTAATTTCTGATTCCACATATTGCATTGTGTCGTAAATGGCCAAGGTGGCGGTAACCAGCCCGCCGGGTGAATTAATATAGAAAATAATGTCTCTTTCCGGAGCTTCGTTCTCTAAATAAAGCATTTGGGCAATAATTAGATTGGCAACTCCGTCGTCAATTGGCGTTCCTAAGAAAACAGCGCGGTCTTTAAGCAGTCGGGAATAGATATCATAAGCCCTTTCTCCCTGTCTGCTTTCCTCGATAATTATTGGTACAAGATATTTGTTCATCATTTATCTCCTTTTCGTTCAGTCTTTTTTATTGGGTTTTCAAAGGTCTTTTTTGCACCATTAACATACATTTTTAATGTTGGCTTGTCAATACCCACGTACCCACTGTCAAACCAATTTAGAAATTTCATACTTTGACCAATTTAGAAATTTCATACCTGCGAAAAATTAAATCTTAAACCTCAACTTTAAAAAATCAATGATTTCCGGGCAATTTTGTTAAAAACATACCCCTTAATTGCCCCGTAGAGACGCGTTTCAAACACGAGACGACACAGAATGCCTTTCTTGTGGTTTAAAGACAAACGATCTTCTCCACGGATGATTAAGAGGTGGTTTCCAATCAGATTGTTTGCGCCGTGTCAAAGCCGGCAACTTAACATCAATAATCTTTTTTGGTCTTTCGGATAAAACAAAATAATTCAAATAACGGCCGTTGAGATTGATTTTAACGCCACCGTCTAAATGTTCCTCAATGATAACCGTATCTCTTTTGTAAACAGTGATTGGTTGCTCTTTCGTTAGTTGGAAATATCTATTTTCAAACATAATTGTATAATCGTTATTAACTTTTCTGTATGATTGTCTGGAAAATATTTGCGGCAAACTTTCTTTTAATTGTTTATTGAGTTTTTTATGCAGGTTGGCTTTTCGGCGCGGCGCCACGGCGAATTGAGCGTTAAATTTGGGAATATACTCTTCTAAAAACTTATTAGCGTCTTTAGTGCTTGAAATACCGGCTAATCTCATTTCTTTAATCAGTCTATCTTGCAAAGTTCCAAATATCCGCTCCACCCGACCTTTGGCTTCCGGACTATGGGCGGTAATTAATTTTACGTTCATTTGGTTCATCGTTCTTTGCAATTGCGTTATCAACTCTTTATTATCAACAACGTTCTTATGATTAACCTTATAGGTGCTGAATTTATCAAGATAAACAGATACCGGAAGCCCATTTTTATCAAAATATCCCAACCAAAACTTAAATACCGTCATTACGCTTTCGTTGTAATCAAATCTGGCGTGAGTTATCTTGCCCGTAGCGTCGTCAACGCTTAAAAGCAGACACAATTCTCCGGCGCGATTTTCCAGCCAATGTTCATAAGAACCGTCAAATTGCTGCATTTCGCCGTAATTATCTTTCCTCGGTCTCCAGAAACGCATTTTCTTTGGCTGTTTTCTTGGTTTAATGGTTCGCAAGCCCCATTTAACCATTAAATGTCGCAATGTTTCATCACTAATCTTTATTTGGTGGTTTTCGTAGAGTTTTTCCGCGGCAAATGTCGGACCAAAATCGCGATATTTTTCTTTGATTATGGTTTCTATTTGATTGATTTTGGTTTCCGGCAGTTTTTTATTGCTTTTTCGGCCTCTATTTTTATGGACGACGCCGTAAGCACCTTCTTTAATAACCCTGGCTTTAATGTTTTTTACCTGCCTGACGGTCAAATCCATCTGTTTGGCCGCTTCGGTTCCATTAATACATCCCTTTATTAAATTTTGTATAATTTCATACCTTAATAACTCTTTTTGAGTCATTGATATTAATTGTTGTTGCATATTATTTATTTAGGTTTTATTGGTTTTTTTATTATCTTCGACCTAAATAAATTATGGCACAACAATTAGCGGGGTATGAAATTTCTATTTTGGTATACTATGAAATTATCATTTTGGTACGACAGTGGAATATTTTTACTTGACGTAAGTTTTTTGAGATGATACCATAAAGATAGACTTCACTACGCTAAAGGTTTTGATAGAGGCTTTAGATCAAGTAATTTCTCAAGGGAGGTCGAATTTCTCTGCGCCGTGGCGTTGGGATGAGACTACCCACTTAGAGACTTGCTGAACCCCGCAAAGCCCTGTAGTGAAGTCTTTTATGCCGAGATATGCATAGCAATAGAATTCAAATAAGTTCAGTTTCAGGATCATCGAGCTGATTCGAGAATCAGTATGTTTTGTGTTTAAAAGATATTAAGATTAAAACAGCTGATTCTCGAATCGGCTTTTTTAGTTCTTTGAAATTGGTTTTTTGAGAAATGAAAAATTTAAAAAGGAGGGAATATGCGATTAAAATTTAATTTGCGCTATGAACAAGGAAGAATGGCTGTTAGTTTCTTGTGTGTTCAATGCGGCAAGGAACACGCCATAAGTATTTTTCGGTTGTCCGTTGACGAATTTGGCGTTGACCAAGAATGCGAGTTTGAAATCTGCAAGGATTTTATTGGCGCCAATCCGGTTGCGGAGATTGTTCAACAAATACGAGAGCATAAGCCGGAAAAAGAATGGCAACCGTTGTTTGACGCGCTGGCTGACAAGATAAAGCAAATAAAAATAATATTATCTTGAATCAAAATCTTCAAATGCTTTGGTAAAAACACCAGAGCTTTTTTTTCAAATTT
>JBFLZX010000090.1:0-2562 GCA_040756075.1 Patescibacteria group bacterium
GGCATAAAGTGTAATAAAGTTAATTAATAAGATATGTTTTTAGACTGTTTTCAGTCTATACTTACTAATTTTATCACATTTTAAGCCAAAAGATTGAAAATCAAGCCCCTTTTTTAGGGACAGTGCCGAATTTTAAATTAAAAAACCACTCTAATCTATTGGAGCGATTTTTTTAACTAAACTATTTTTAAAACTTCATCTGCCGCGCTATTTTATCAGCATAGTGCTCTTCTTTTTCGATATCTTCAGGTAAATGATCTAAAAGCAGTTCGCGGATTTTCAGTGGGTTTTCATCGCTTAGCTGAAAAGTTAGAGTTGGCAGAATGTTTTGTTTACGCTGGAGATTTAGAGTTTTAAGATGCGGCGGTCGGTATAAAATCCAGAAAGAAGCAAGGTCATCTTCAAAGGTATAAAGTTTATCATTTACTTTAAAGCCATGACGGGTAATTGCTAAATGAAGATTTTCCGGCTGGCGCCGACTCAACATATTAATAATAATTGCTAACATTACGATGATAATCGCAAAAAGAAAATTTCCGACAATCAAAGCATAAATCGTTAAAATTCCAGCAATAATTCCTAAAAATAAAAACCATGCTGGATGCCGTTCGTATTGTTGATATTCCGGGGCATACCATTCCATTTTAATTTCTTCCGGTGTCATTATGTGATGTTCCTCTTCTTCTCCTTCTGGCGGCCGGGTAATATCTGGATGATGCGTATAGATTACTTTTTTTGGCATATTAATAAAAACTCAAAACTCCTGCCCGACTTCGCTTTTGACCTGGATAGTTTATGCCAATCTTATTATGTGAACTAATATATTTGAGTTCATCAAAATATTATTGGGCGAAGTCAAAGGCGGTCGGGCAAAACGCAAAATTAAAATTTAAAGCTGATATCAAAGGTGTCATCCAAGGGAGCACATTCGATAAGCGAAGTCACAGGCTCCGCGACGAAGGATCTCTCAACTGATGACTGCCTTTGGTGTCATCCTGAATTCCGATGTAATCGGGATGAAGGATCTCTCAACTGACCCCGATTGTCTTTCGGGGTCATCCCGAGACTGAAGGGTTGAAAGCGATCATCAGGAGCTTTCAACGGACAACTACAATTTTATATTTTTTATTAAAAAAGTTGCCCGGGATCGAAGGATCTCTCATGACACCAAAGTGTCATCCTGAGGACCCTGAGCACAGCGAAGGGGACGAAGGATCTCTCAGCTTGTCTGAGAATATCCTCACCTTCGCGAGAGATTCCTCGCTGCGCTCGGAATGACATTTATATCGCTTTTAGCTTTGAGCTCATTTTTATTTTACCAAAAATAAGAAAATAAAACAAATAAATAATTTAGGGCTGTGGATATTAATCTTTTGGCTATTTTGAAGTATAAAGATAAGTTATACTTTTATTTCTGTAAAAATTTCGTCTATATTTTTTTACTTTTGGTTTTTAGTTTTACAGCAGAATAACCTGTGGTAATAACATAAGGGATAATATAGTGTTGGGGAATATTTAAGATATTTTTTATTAATCTTATACCAAATTAAAACACTTGACAAGAAATTATTATGAATATATACTCAAAACAGATAGTCAAACCAAGGTCGAGGCTATCGTTAAAAATTAAGAAAGGAGGTGAAAAAATATGCCAAAATTTGACGGAACTGGTCCAATAGGACAAGGTGCACGAACTGGCCGAGGTCTCGGCCCCTGCGGTGGCGGAATGAGACGAGGCTGGGGTTGCCGCGGCGGTTATGGCTTCGGTTTCAGGAGATTTATTTCTCTTAAAAACGAATTGGCCGCTTTAGAAGATGAAGAAAAGATGCTCGAGGAAGAATTAGCGGCAATCAAAGAAGAAAAAGCAGCCCTAAAAGACCAGCAAAAGTAAAACCTCGAAGCAATCCTCGCTTCGCTCGGATGCAACGGGACAGGGAAGGCGCGGAACTGGCCTCTTTGCAAAAAGGGGCCGGCTAGCCTTCTTTCAAAAATAATTTATCATAAAATATAGAAATAATCAATCTTATGCCAAGACCAAGACTTTGTAGAAAAATTAAATTTAACCCAAATATAACTTATTTCAAACCTCAAGGCGTGCCAATGAGATTTTTAGAAGTTATTGAATTAACACTTGAAGAAGTTGAAGCTCTGCGACTTAAAAATATTGAAGACTTGGAACAAACAGAATGTGCTAAAAAAATGAATACATCGCAAAGCACTTTCCAAAGAATTCTTTCGTCTGTTTATAGAAAAATTTCTGTTGCTTTAATTAATGGAAAAGCGATTGAAATTATAAACGAAAAAAATAAAAAAGGAGAGACAAAATGAAGAAAAGCCCGCTTCTGGCCTTTCTGAATTCAAAACGGCTTGAATTTAGGGCGAAAATCGGCTGGCGAGCCCGCGCAGAGGGCGAGCCAACAAAGACATTTCCTAACTGGCGGTGGGTACAGGATTCGAACCTGTGCGTCGGGTTTTTACCCCAACCTCGGTTTAGCAAACCGATGCCTTAAGCCAGTCTCGGCCAACCCACCAAATTCTATTTTATTATTGCCCTTTTTAATC
>JBFLZX010000091.1:0-2542 GCA_040756075.1 Patescibacteria group bacterium
TGGCGGTGGGTACAGGATTCGAACCTGTGCGTCGGGTTTTTACCCCAACCTCGGTTTAGCAAACCGATGCCTTAAGCCAGTCTCGGCCAACCCACCAAATTCTATTTTATTATTGCCCTTTTTAATCTAAAAGTCAATTTTCATGTATGTTTTGTTTTAATGTTTTTTGTTCTTGTGTTTTTATGATTATTACCCCTTTGCCAGCACCAGCCCCCAGATTTGCCGCGGCCGGCCAGGCCGCATAACTTTAGCGCATTCTTCTAAGGTGGCGCAGGTTGTTACGACATCATCGATTAAAATGACATTTTTTCTTGTAACTAAATCCGGCCGCAAACAGGAAAATGCGCCTAGAACATTTTCTTTGCGTTCTAAAATATTATTAAGTTTGGTTTGAGGTGCAGTGTTTTTTGTTCGCGCGATAAAGTTATTCAAAATTGGCAGATCAAATTTTTTACCAACTTCGCGACCCAACAATTCTGCCTGATTAAAACCGCGCCAAAGATAACGTTTTTTGTGGAGCGGCACCGGAGCAATCACTGTATTTCTGCTGTCCAGGAGATTTAAAAAAATTTTATTTTCTAAAAGAACGCTAGCCAGAATTTCTGCTAAAGGCAAAGTTAAATCTTCGGCAAAGCGGTATTTGAAAGTGTGAATAGCTGATCTTAATAGTTCGTTTTTATAAGAAGAAGCGGCAATAATTCCATCGAGTTTAAAAGCAGCAGCACAAACTTCGCAAAATTCGCCAAAAAATGTTTCATGCCCGCAGGAAGGGCAAGTCTGTTTTTTATTTAATTTTATTTTTAAAAAACAATCTTGACAAAGCCACGTCCCTTCTTTTTTGCAGCCGAGGCAAAAAATAGGAAAAAGAAGATCAAGGAAAAAAGTTTTTATTGTCTTTAGGAAAGACATTGGGCAGAATTACAAAATCCAAATGACAAATCAAATCCAAAATTCAAAAAATAACCCCTCTTTCCTCTCCTTATATATAAGGGTAGGTTAGGTGGGGTTAATTTGAATTTTGACATTCATTTGACATTTGGGCTTTGACATTTGGATTTATTAACTACATTTTCATTTTATCAAATTTTTTGCTAAAATAAAAATATAAATATACGGTATTGGCGGGTCATTCCGAGCCCGTCGGCTGACGGACGAGGAATCTCTCAGCTTGTCTGAGATTCCATCTCGCATTCGCGAGAGATTCTTTATTCGTCAACTGACGAATTCAGAATGACAACCGAAAAATCGGCAGAGATTTTTAATCGGTAAATATGAATAAGCAACAATTTGAAAAATACCAAAATATTAAAAGATATATAGAAAGACTGCTTGCCCAGCATCTGCGAACAGTATGGGAAGTGAAGACAAAATGCCAGCAAAAAAAGTTTGAGGACGAAATTGTCAAAAAAGTGATGCAAGAATTTTTAGACGCCGGATTTTTGGATGACAGAAAATACGCAAAGCTATGGCTGGAAAATCAAATTAAATACCGGCCTTGCGGCAGAATTTTGTGCTACAAGAAAATGTTGGCTCGGGGTCTTGGTAACTCGCTGATAAAAGAGATTTTAGAAAAAGAATATTCTCAAGAAAAAGAAGAGGCGGCAGCCAGGGAATTAGCCGATAAAAAAATAAAATTTTACCGGGCTTTGAAAGGCAAAAAAATGAGGCAAAAAATCGTCTCTTTTTTAAAATCGCGGGGATTTGGGGATGGAGTGGTGATAAAAGTATTAGAGAAGCTTAATCTTTCTCTTGCTTGGGAGTAAATGTTTAATATCACTTGACAATAAAATACTGCTTGTTAATATGTACTTGTACCGTTACATAGGTACATATATATTGAGAATTAAGGCAGAAATGCGATAACAATATGATAAATGAAAGATATAAAAAGGAATTAATAGAGGTGATTTTAACGATAAAAAATACAAAAGTTTTAGCTAAATTTTTTGAAGAGTTGCTCACGCCAAGGGAATTTAAAGATATTACCAAAAGGTGGCAGACAGTAAAACAATTGCATAAAAAAATTCCCCAGCGGCAGATTAGTAAAAATTTAAGAGTTAGTATTTCTAAAATAACCCGCGGTTCAAGAGTGCTGCAGTCGGAAAATTCAATATTTAAAAAAATATTAAAAAATTTAAAAAATTAGTTAATAATATTTTAATGTTTTAATTCCTCGAGGCTTGCACTCTTAGTCATTCCGAGCGACCCTGAGCGAACAAAGTGAGTCGAAGGGGAGTCGAGGAATCTCATAAGCTGTGAGATTTCTCGCTTCGTCTCCGACAGGTCGGGGACTTCGCTCGAAATGACAATTGATATTCAGAACGTTTGCTTCGAGTTAGCTCATTACAGCTGCATTATTTTATTACCAAATATAATTTTAATTTTTACTCCGCCTAAGCCAAAAAAATTTTTGCCTTTGGCGGGGTAAAAAGATTGCCCTGGACGTTAAAAGCGTCTTGGTTCTTTCAAAACAAAGGAGGTAAAGATGTTGCAGAAAAGTAGGTTTTTGTTTGTTTTTTTGTTGTTTTTTAGTTTATTAATT
>JBFLZX010000092.1:0-2518 GCA_040756075.1 Patescibacteria group bacterium
GAGAATTAGCTGACTATATTGTCTTTTACAACACCAAAAGAGTCCATAAATCTTTGGGCAACCAAAGCCCGATTGACTACTTAATTAAAACAGGACTAATGTCGAAAAAGTCCGTAACCTATACATTTGCTTTTAATTTTCAGGAATTTTTGATAAAATAAGAACCATGATTGCCTTCGGCAATCAGAACCTTGTTTCCTCAACAACTAAAAGTTGTTTCGGAAATAAGTCCGAGCTTTGTTGTAAAGTTGCACAGAAAGCGATTTTCGTCAATGGCGCTCGCCGCGGAGGCGGGCGCGGCGAGCGCTTTATACGGATTTTGCCAGCTAAATTCGAGACGGCGATTTCTTAAAAAGTAGTTCGAGCCAGCATTTTTGGCGAAGATTTTCAAATCTTCGCCATTATCTTTTTCGCGCGCGATTTTTTGCGCTCGCAGAGCGCTAAATACGAATTCTTTGAGTGGTTCGAGCCAAGCACTTCCCCTCTTTTGAATTTCCTCGATTTGCTCTTTGAGAATTTGTTGTTTTTCCAAGAATTCATTTTTCTTTTTTTGATAACTTTGGGTATCAACGGTTTCGTCAAGATAGACATCTAAAAGTTTATCGAGTTTTTGATCTAGGGATTTTAATTCCTGCTTTAATTTTATTAATTCCTTTTTTGCCTCGCCACTTTCTTTTTCCGCGTCTCTTTCCGCCCAGGCAATAAGCTGGTTAGCCCACTTTTCAGAAATTGCCACTTTGCTGGCAATTTTTCTTAATTGTTCTTCCAATTCTTTTTCGAGAATATACTTTTGCGAGCAGTGGCCGGATTTTTTCGTACAACGGTAATAGGTATAGCCAACTTTTCCTCTGGTTTGGGGATAAAATTTGAAGTGTTTTTCAGCGGTGATAGCGCTATCGCACTCAGCGCATTTGATAAATCCAGTGAAAGCAAAATTATTTGTGTGTGGTCTGGGATTGTATTTTGCTTTCAAAACTTCTTGAACTTCATCAAAAAGCTTTTTGGTTATTAGTGGTTTATGTTTCCCTTCGTATGTTTCGCCATGATAAACCATCAGACCGTAATAAAAAGTTCGTGTTAAAAGATCACGGATTTGGTTTAGATGTAATGGTTTTCCGTTTCCTCTTTTAGTCCCATTTCGGAAAAAGAGATTTCTGATGTCCGCCATGGAAAATTCGCCAGCGGCGAATTTTCTAAAGGCAATCTTAACCAATTTTGCTTCTTTGGGATCAACTTCTATTTTTCTGGTGTTTCTGTCATTTTTGTAGCCAAAAGGTGCATAACCTGGCCATTCACCGCGGCGAACTTTAAAATATAATCCTCGTTTTACATTCTCACTTAAATTATCCACATAATATTTAGCCTGTCCGAAAGCGATATTGAGCATGAAGCGGCCTTGCGGAGTGTTTTCAAACCAATGCGTGGGAAATTTAAGTGATTGGAGTTTTCCGGTATCAAGAAGATAAACAATTTTTCCTCCGTCTATTGTATTTCTCGCCAATCTGTCTGGGTTCCAGCTAACTATTCCATTAGCAAAACCTTTTTCGATAAGTTTGACGAGATTGTTAAAAATAGGTCTGCCAGGAACTTTAGCGGTTTGAGCTTCTGTCAAAAACTCAACGATCTCAAGTTTTTCTCTTTCAGCAAATGATTTCAGTTCTTCAATTTGTTGGTCAATAGACATTATCTGTTTGTTTTTTTCGTCCGTTGATTTCCGGCAGTAGGCTATGTATTTAATCATTTTAGTTTCTCCTTTTCTTTGTTTTGTTCTTTGGGGAGCGATAGCTTCTGTCTTTCTTTTTAAGAAAGACAATTTTTGCGTTTTTTCTTTTTACTTTTTCTTTACGCCACCTCGAATTTAGCTGGCAAAATCCGTATAAAGCGCTCGCCGCGCCCGCCTCCGCGGCGAGCGCCATTGACGAAAATCGCTTTCTGTGCTCTGTATATTCGCAAATTCGAACTTTTTTTAAGTCTCAAAGGTAGGGCGGCGGCTGCGGCCGTCCAGCCGCCGTCCCTCTTTGCGCTCGGCCTTCGGCCTCGGTTTTAAAAAATGCTGGCTCGAACTGTCCCGACGTAACGTCGGGGTTAAAAGAAAAAACGCAAAAATTTTAAAGAACAATCTTAAAAATTTAATGGCCTATCCGGTGATCTCAACAAGAATCGCTTCTGTTGTCCGAATAGGCCGTTAAAAAAAGCGATTCACTTTGTTGAGATCAATATTAATATACCAAAAATTAAAATAAAAAAACAAGTGGTATTTTTGTTGTATAATAATTTGGAGGTGAACGAGAAATGGAAAAATATTTGATTTACTTTTTGGCAGGTTTTTCTGGTGGGATTGTCAGAGGTTTAGTTGGTTTTGTTAAAAACAAAACCCTCGAAAAAGCAAATCATGGACGGGTACCTGGTAAACTAGACAGTAAGTCTCTTTAGAATTAAGTCAGAAAGGAGATTTACAATGCCAGGAAAATTTTATCCTAGGGAATTAAAAGAAGAGATTCTTAACAAGATTAAAGCG
>JBFLZX010000093.1:0-2499 GCA_040756075.1 Patescibacteria group bacterium
CTACGCCGGTTTTTCTACGATAATAATTTATAGTTCGACCTTGCGTTTGAAGCTGGTGAAAAACAGCATTTTCAAAAATATGCCCAAATTCAACTTTAGCCAATTGATTAGCAAGGCCGCTGTCAATGCAGTAAATTTTCGACAATTTAACAATTTTACTATTTTTATTATATCATAAAAGCAAAATAAAATCGAAGAAAATATCCACAATGAAAATATGATGACAAAAGTTAAAAATTAAAAGGCGCTTTTTAGAAGATTACAAAATTATGTTGGTATTGATTTTTATTAAATATTATAATAAGATATTAATTAATCAAATAATTATTTAAAAATAAACTAATTTAATTTTAAAATTTATGCAATTTCCAATTTACAAAACTAAAATTGAAGGTGAAAGCACAACTTTTGATTTAAACAATCCAAAAGATCGTAAAGCGTATTTTGAGCTGAAAGCTGGTCCTGAGCTGGTCAAGCTTCGTAATTACATAAAAAATAATACTTTCGTAGCTTATCTGCTGGGTAAGAAAAATTCAGGCAAAGGCACCTATTCTAAACTTTTTATGGAAGCTTTGGGAGAAAAAAATATCGGCCATGTGGCGGTGGGCGATATTGTCAGAGATATTCATAAAAATCTAGAGAGCGAGGACGGCAATAAAAAGATTTTAGATTTTTTAGCCAAGAATTATCGAGGTTTTCATAGTGTTGAGAAATTAATTGATTTAATTTTAGGCCGAAGTCAGAGTAAATTAATACCTTCTGAATTGATTATCACTTTGCTCAAATATGAAATTAATAAACGCCCAAAACAAACAATTTTTATTGACGGTTTCCCAAGGGCGCACGATCAAATTAATTATTCAATTTATCTTAGAGATTTAATCGGCTATCGTGATGACCCAGATTTTTTTGTTTTTATCGATGTGCCGGATTTAATCATTGATGAAAGAATAAAATTCAGGGTAGTTTGTCCAATTTGCCATACGCCGCGCAATTTAAAATTACTGCCTACCAAGAATGTCGGTTATGATAAAAAAAGCAAAACTTTTTATTTGATGTGTGATAATCCAACTTGCAACAAGGCTAGGATGGTTCCTAAAGAAGGGGATGAGCTTGGTATTGAACCGATTCGTGCTCGTTTAGAAGTTGACAATCAGATTTTCCAAAAATTATTAACTTTAACTGGCATACCTAAAATTTATCTAAGAAATTCAATTCCAAAAGATAAAGCCAAAGAATACGTTGATGATTATGAAATAACTCCTCAATACAGTTATAAGTATGACCAAAAGTCTGGTCGGGTTGAAGTTATGGAAAAACCTTGGATAGTTAAAAACAACGAAGGTGTGGAATCAATTAGTTTGCTTCCGCCAGCAGTAGTTATTAGTTTTATCAAGCAAACTGCGCAGGTTTTGGGATTATAAAAAATGAAGCCGACCTGTCCTTGATGTAACATCAAAGCAGGGCATTCGAGCAAGGGAATAAATCCCACACCTTTCATCCTGATCTACCCCGATGGATCGGGGTGAATCGGGACGAAAGGCTCTAATTTTTTGTCCCCAAAGCAAAAGAGGCTGTCTAAGAATTTAACTTTTAGATGGATTGACGAAATGAGTGAAGCGAATTTCGTTATATATTAGCCAAAACAAATTTCACTTCATTCAATTTGTCACTCCAATCAGTAGTTTTTAGACAGCCTCAAGAGAGGCGGGGTATTTTAAAAGATGTGGGATAAATAAATTTGAAAAAATATATCCACAGTTAATGTTAAAATAATGTTAAAAAAAATAGATTTGACAATTTCCTCCCTTTTGATATTATTAAATATGTCCTTTCATAAAAAGGAGGTTTTATGAAATTTTTTTGCAAACTGTTGATAGTTTTTATTTTCGGATTTTTTGGTTGTGAAAAAACTCCATTAGAAGATACTTCTTGTGATAATTATGGAGAAAAAGTTTGCGGGAGAGCTTGCGGAGAGCAGCATGGCAATACTTGTCTTGAAGTGAGTGCGGTTTTGTGGTGCGATGGTTATAGATGGCAAGTTGCAAATAAATGTTATGATAATTGTTGGTGTGAGGAAGAAGGAAATACTGCTTATTGTGAATGTTCGTATTACTGAAAAAAACAGGATCTAACTTTTAAATTCGTTATAAAAAAATCGTCAGAAAATTTATGACGTTTTTTGTTATGATTTTTTGGCCGGCATATAAGCTTCATTTAGGAGTAGTTTTGGGCGCGACTTTAGAAATAGCTGTGGCTTGGCAATTTACTGCCTGTTGGCACAATCTTTCTCTTTTCCAATATATTCTGCCTCCTTGACAACTACATATTCTTTGGATTTCTTTTTGTGTGTAATGAGGATAAATTATACTTCTACTGAATATTAACACATAACTTAATAAAACCCGCCCGCCTTGAGAAATCCTTTAAGTAAACTGCTATTGGAGGAAATCCGTCTTTTTGAACGATACACTTTTTGCCTTAAATCATTTAATCCCT
>JBFLZX010000094.1:0-2488 GCA_040756075.1 Patescibacteria group bacterium
CGACTTCTAATACATTTTTTTAAGCACAAAAACCACCCAATTTTGGAGTGGTGTGTAAGTGCGCATTGTCATGAAAAATGGCACGCAATTTCATCACTTTTTAAAGTGATGTGTAAGTGCGCATTGTCATGAAAAATGGCACGCAATTTCATCACTTTTTAAAGTGATGTGTAAGTGCGCATTGTTCGAAAAATCGAACTATGATTTATTTTTGCTGTTGTATTTATTTTTTATCTTTTTGGTTTTGGTTTTGGTTTTTATTGCTATCGGATTTTATTTGCTTTTTAAGGGCTCTATTTTTCGTTCTACGGCATTTTTATAATTCGCCAATATAATTTATCGCTTTTTTATTAAAACGTCTCAAAATCGTTTCTGAGACGTTTTAGCGTTTATTTCGTTTAGTTGTCGGCATAATCGTTAAAACAGGCGTTATCGTAGCGGAAAAGCCCTTGAGCGAAGCGTGGCTTTGCAGTGAAGATGTTGGCTGTTAGATTATGAAAGCCGATAACTGAACGAAATAATAAGCGTAGCGCTCGTATATTTCGGCAGGAGGAGGCTCAAGGGAGTTTGAGGGAATGAAATTCCCTCATGGTTTTAAAATTGCCTGCAATTTTGCCGAGCGGTAGCGCTGGAAAATTTTTGAAAAAAATTTGGAATTTGGAAAAAAAGGGGGGGGAGGAAGCAATTTTGCTTCCGTACTACGACCCCCCTTTTAAGTGCCGAGTGCCAAATCGGTCAACAAACCCTGACAAACCCATACACACCAAGTGTTACAGCGATCAACAAAAAGTCAACAAACCGCCAACAAAATTTTGGAAATATAATGATAAAAAGGTAGTTGAATATATATATATAAAGTTGTATAATGTTTTTATGAACATAAAAGGAGTGTTATAAATGGCTAGAGAGAAATCAACGATAGAATACCAAAATGTATCAATGCGTATTCCCAAAGAATTATATTCTGAATATAAAAAAGTTTTGGCTAAAACTGGATCTATTGTTACTTATGACGTTCGAAATTATATGAAAAAAGTTGTTGAAGAAGATAAGAAAGGACAAAAATGAGTATAAAAAAAGAGCGCCCTCTTCGAAAAGTCGCTCATGTTTTTATAATGTTTTTACTAATTTTTGTAAGGTAATTATATCAAATGAGTAAAGAAAAAGCTAGATACTTCACCTTTTTGCTTTATCCAGAAAGCATACCAAATGACTGGATAGATAACTTAGAATTAATAGGTGTTCCGATTGCTATTAGTCCTCTGCATGATAAGGATTTAAGTGATGTTGAGGGACAAAAATATAAAAAAGAACATTATCATGTAATCTATGTTTCAAAAAATCCTGTAACTGCTGAAAGTGTGCGTTTGAAAGTTAAGCGCTCTTTGGGAGATAAAAGTGTTGCTATGGTTCAGATTGTAAGTACGAGTATGGAAAATATGTATTTGTATTTAACGCATGAATCAAAAGACGCTATTGCTAAAAATAAGCATAAATATTCTAAAGCTGATATTAGGTTGTTGAATAATTTTGATATTGATCGTTATGTAACGCTTGATGTCGAAGATAAAGACGATATGTTGAATGATGTTTGCGATTTAATTGATGATCATAATTTAGCAAATATGCGTGAATTAAGGCGCTTTGTTAAATTACATGGGGTTGAATATGGCTTGCCTAGTATGAAAATTATAAATTCAGTGTTGAGAGCTCATACTGGACTGATAAGGTTATATTTCGATGCTGTTTATCAAGAACGTCGATATGGTCGGGCAGATATTGATAAAGATACAGGCGAAGTATTGAATAATAAGTAAGGGTTTAATTTTATTTTAGGGAGAAGTGATTATGAAATTTGAAGAAACATTATTACCAGAACAATCAGACATACTTACATTAAGGAATATGCTCAGAAAGTATAATGGTCAAAAATTTGAACCTGCGAATCAAACGGATTTTGCCATTTATATAAAAAATGATAGTGAAGATGTTATTGGGGGAATTTCAGGAAAAATATTTGGTAATTGGATGGATGTAGACTATTTAGTTGTTCATGAAAGTTTACGTAGAAATGGTTTAGGTCGGGATTTGTTAAAAAAAGCCGAAGAATTAGCTATACGGAGTAATTGTAAAAATATATTTTTATATACATTTGATTTTCAAGGTAAAGATTTTTATCCCAAATTTGGATTTAAAGAAGTTTACGTAAAAAGACAGTATCCGTTAACTGGAACAGAACATTTTTTTGTTAAGAAATTATCAAATGAAATCGATAAAGAAGCTGGCGAAATACTAGAAGAAACTGAATGATGTGTTGAAAGGGCGGATAACTAGATCCGTCCTTTTTTGTTGTCGGCTAGCCGACTTCTAATACATTTTTTTAAGCACAAAAACCACCCAATTTTGGAGTGGTGTGTAAGTGCGCATTGTCATGAAAAATGGCACGCAATTTCATCACTTTTTAAAGTGATGTGTAAGTGCGCATTGT
>JBFLZX010000095.1:0-2478 GCA_040756075.1 Patescibacteria group bacterium
ATTTACTTAACAACTGCCGGCAAACTCTGCGTCCTCGGCGCGGGGCGTTTGGCAAGCCAAATCCTGCGGAGTATAAACCAGAATTAACGGTGGTTGGTAGAGATGAGAACTTTTTGTATGTTTTCGGCAAAGATGCGCAATTGTATAGTCGGGCTATTTTCTGGAGCGATCCGAATTCTTTGGGCCTTGTAAACTGCGAAAGCTGGGGAGCGTGGGATGGGACTTTTATGGTGCATAAACTTCAATCCAGGGAAACTCCCCCTTTTTTAAATTACATTAATGTTGTTTCCCGTTGAAAGCTCCTATTCGTCGCTTTCAACCCATGCCGGACTTGGTTTGCGATTTTAAACAATGACAAAATAATAATAAAATTGACGGAATTTTGGCTTGTGATAGGATACAAACAGATAAAAAAGTATGCTAGACAATATATATTTTATTATTTCCCTTGTTATTATTTTAAGTTTTTTAGATTATTTTTTGACCTTAAAGTATGTAAAACTAGCAAAAGAGGTTTTGGCAAAACATGTTGAGATTGAGGAGTATGAATTAAATCCTAATTTTCAAAAAAACATCAGAGAGGGCAAATATAATCTAAGACACTTACGAGGCATCATTCGTGATTGCTTAGTTTTAGTGGTATTATATTTTTTTGTCTCTAAAATATCATCCACATTTTATTATACTTTATTTCATTTTGCGGAAGGAATAGTATTAGGCGAGATTATTATCACTAATTCATTTCATATCGGACAAATTTTAGAAATAAAATATTTGAAGAGTAATTCTTCACTACTTAGCGGCAAGTGGAAAAATAGTTACTTATATTCTCTTACTAAAGAGAGATATCGTACAATTAGTTTATTAGTTCTTGTATTTTTATTATTAATTTTAAAACCATCTACTTTTATTTTTGGAGTATTCATAAGTCAAATTTTTGCTCTTTTGACATTAAAAATATGGAGGAAGCAATACTTAAGAAAATTAAGATCGAAACCAGCCCCGAGTAGCTAATTCATAATTATGCAATACCTTTCACTAAAAGAATCAAAAGAAATAACTATTAAATTTCTAAAATATTTTAACTGTTACAATAAAGAGAGATTTGAAAGATATTTTATTCATCAACAGTCAATGCTAAAGATATCGTTTTTTAATTTTATTTGTAAGTTTTTCACAAAATCATTACCAATAGTGGAAAGTATTTACTCCGATGCTGATTTTAAGAAGTATTATGATACATACCTTTTTACTTCGTTTCTAATGTTCGAAGATGATGAGAAAAAAATAAATAGGTTATGTAAGGCTTTAGAAAAAGCATTAAAAGAAAATAACATTCATTTGCTTTATAAGATTGATGCTTTCTCATCGGAAGAAAACTCATCTTTATTAGTTAAGGATATTGGTGATTGGAATAAAGTCGGTGGTACGGGTCAAGTTATTTTTTCAAATGATTTTTCATTTTTGTTTGAATTTGATTCTGATGATGCAATGCTATTTTACAGCTCTCAAAAAATTATTAATGATTTTAAGAAAAATTATCCAGAATACTGCAGAGATTTTACACTCTAATTTTCTTTGGCTTATTATTGATTAAAACGTAAATAACGTTTTGTTCAACAATAAGCTTGAGATAGGTTGTCTCAAGCCGATTGTTCTTTAATACTTTATTTGGAGGTAACCATGAAACACACAAAAGTTTTGACTTGTTTGTTTGTTGTATTGTTGGGTTGTGGGCCTAGTCAAGAAAAAAATGAATTAGTAAATATTAGCCAAAAAGCTTTAAATTCAGATCCAGCGGAAGCACTTAGTTGTGGAATAATGACAATTCAAGGAAATCTTGGGTTGGGCTGCTTAGTAGAACAATTTCTTTTTCGTCTGCGTCATAGTATTGGCAAATTGATAAACTGCCCCTGTTTCCCATTTGATACAAAAATTTATCATGCCAATATTGATGTCAAAAAATTTAATAAAGATAAACCTGACAGCAAAGAAGAGGCAAATGATTGGATTGTAAAGAAAAAACCTGGAATAAAATCAGTTATCAACATTCATCTTGGTTTTTATGAAGATGTAAAAGGAAAACAATGTTATGTTTTATGGATTACAAGTGGATATTTAAAGATATGTAAAAATAATCCAGGGAAAACGTGCTTATGTATCAATAGTTGTTTTCCGAAATTAGAGGAATTAAAAGAAGCAGTAAAACAAGGATGGAATGAATTTAGTAAAAATAAAAAAGTTCAGAAAGCAGTAATTGCAGTGGGGCTTATCGGTTGGTTAATTGATAAATCGCTTGATGTATATAAATGTTGGAAGTTTGGAAAATGTGAATTCGGATCAAGTTTAGGTTTGTCACCGAGCGAGGAAGATTTTAATGACGACTCTGACGAACCAGACCAGCCAGAACTTGATGAAGGTCCGCCGCCGTTGAATGGATGCGAGTGTAATGTCCCGGAAAACGACGGAAATATTTGT
>JBFLZX010000096.1:0-2473 GCA_040756075.1 Patescibacteria group bacterium
AAACAAAACCGAAAAACTAAAAGATCTGAATGACGAATTTAAAAGAGCTAAATATTTAAAATAATTTTAACTAACATTGGTTAGTAATTGTGTGGAAAATTCGATTTTTCACGCAGGATCTAGGTAATTATTAACAAATTGCGAATTAACGAATTAAAGTTTCGATTGCATTGGGGCAAAAATTCGTTAATACGTTAATTCGTTAATTAAATAATGTCTTCCAAGGTTTTTTCTTCTACAACAATTGGCCTTGAGGCTAAGCTCATTGAAGTTGAGGCAGACATTTCTTTTGCTCTGCCGGGTTTTGCAATTGTTGGACTTCCTGATGCTTCAGTTAAAGAAGCAAAAGATCGAGTGCGGGCAGCAATAAAAAACAGCGGCATAAATTTTCCAGAGACAAAAGTAACAGTAAATCTCGCGCCAGCGGATATTAAAAAAGAAGGTCCAGTTTTTGATTTGCCAATTGCAATGAGTATTTTAAAAGCTTCGGAGGTGGTAAAATTTGATCCAAAAGAAAGTATTTTTATTGGGGAGCTGGCGCTTGATGGATCTTTGCGGCATATAAACGGCGTTTTGCCAATTGTGATTTCTGCGCGTGAACGAAAAGTAAAAAATATTTTTTTACCAGAAGCAAATGCCCGGGAGGCGAGTTTGATTCCTGATTTGCAGATTTTCCCAATCAAAAATTTTTTGCAAATAATTTCTCATTTTAAAGGAGAGAAAAAAATTTTACCATATCGCTCGGGAAAGTTTGATTTTTCAAACGGAGCGGCAAGCGAAAGTGATATGTCAGAAATCCGCGGTCAAGAGCATGCAAAGAGAGCTTTGGAAATCGCCGCCGCAGGCGGGCATAATGTTTTAATGTGCGGCCCGCCAGGAGCCGGCAAAACAATGTTAGCCCGCGCTTTTTCTTCAATTTTGCCAAAAATGTCCTTTGATGAAATTTTGGAAGTAACAAAACTTTACAGCATCGCTGGTCTGCTTTCTCATGAAAAACCATTGATTACCAGCCGGCCATTTCGCGCCCCGCATCACACATCATCTGGCGTTTCACTGGTTGGCGGCGGCGCAAATCCAAAGCCTGGTGAAATATCTTTGGCTCATCGCGGCGTTTTATTTTTAGACGAATTGCCGGAATTTTCACGAGCAGTACTGGAAAATTTGCGCCAGCCTTTAGAAGATTTTATTATCCAA
The DNA here is from genome assembly GCA_040756075.1 of Patescibacteria group bacterium. GTDB lineage: Bacteria > Patescibacteriota > JABMPQ01 > JABMPQ01 > JBFLZX01 > JBFLZX01. Next base: position 1,195 of record JBFLZX010000096.1, read on the forward strand.
GTTTCCCGCGCCCGCGAAACTTTGATTTTTCCGGCAAAATTTATTTTAATTGCCGCCCAAAATCCTTGCCCTTGCGGCTATTGGCAAAGCTCGAGCCGGCCTTGTAAATGTTCAATGCAGGAAGTGTTGCGTTATCGCAAAAAAATTTCCGGACCGCTTTTAGACCGCATTGAGATTCATCTAGATGTGCCAGAAGTAAAATATGATAAATTAATTGAAAATCAACCCGCTGAATCTTCAGAAAAAATTCGCCGTCGAGTAGAGGCGGCGCGAGAAATTCAAACTAGGCGATTTTTTGGCGCAAAAACATTAACTAATTCGGAAATGTCGGCAGAGGAGATAAAAAAATTTTGCCAAATTGACGATGCTTCGCAAAATTTGTTGCGTCAAGCAATGACAAATTTGCATCTTTCCGCTCGGAGCTTCTCTCGTATTTTGAAAGTCGCTCGAACAATTGCTGATTTAGAAAAATCTCAAAATATCCAAACTTGCCACATTGCTGAAGCAATTCAGTATCGACCAAAAGAAAGTTAATTTTTGGCCTAGTGATGTTCGGGCTGGAAAAATAAAGAAATTCCAAATCATAAATTTTAATAGCTAAATCCAAAATTTAAAATTTATAACTCCATTTAATTTTTTGTTACAAGTTTCTTATGGTTGCTTGCAACTATAAAGGAAGGATAGGAGAATTGCAATTTTGGATTTAGTGTTTGGAATTTGGAGTTTTAAGAAAGGGGGTGAGAAATTATGAAAAAATCATTAATTATAGTTTTGGCAGTTATTTTAGCTTTGGCAGCAACAGCCGCCGTTTTTGCTAAGAGTAAAAAAGCAAAAATCTGGTCAGGAAAGAAATTAACAAAAGTAGTCAAATCAATCAGAAAATCAGTTGTAACTTTGCAGACAAAAGTTGCGGCATTGGAGGCATCAGATTTAGAGGCAAAAACTTACGAAGGAACGATTGATTTAACTGCGGCGGGCGATACAACAACTTCGTGCAACATATTGGCCGGAGGAGTAACTTGTCATTGGAAAAAGATTTCGATGTCGGAATTAGATTTAAGCAAATTGCCAAATATTCAGCTTTATGTTAAACCCGCGACTGCTGGAGCGAGCACGGTTATAACAAGCGATTTACCGTCAGCAGATGCTTATTTTGCAAATAATTCATCTATTGTAATTCTTGCTGCTGAAAACGGCCAAGCTTGGGTAGCTTATAAATACGTTGATGGCTCAGGAGATCATTCTATTATTAGTGGTTCTTACAAAATTGTTTTGACTT
>JBFLZX010000097.1:0-2388 GCA_040756075.1 Patescibacteria group bacterium
CATTTTTAATGCCATTTAATCTATATTTTTCACAATCTTCAGATTTATTATAAAGTTCTAATAAATTTTTTAATTTTTTTTCTTTTAAAGGATTGATATCAATAAAAATATCTATATCACTTTCTTCATCAAATTTACCAGTAATAGTAGAACCAAATAAAATAATATAATTTATTTCTTCACTTATTTCATCTCTTAAAATAAAAGATGAAAAATTACTTGCATATGAGACTAAATCGGATTTATTCATTTTTCATTCCTTAAACTATTAATTTTATTTTCGAGCTTTTTAAATAAATTTAATGCCTTTTTTATTTTTTCTATTGGTTTTGGCGCGCCATAAGATAAATCCTCGGAAAGAAGTTCTAATTTTATAATATCCCCGATTACAATGTCTTTACCACTAAATTCCGGGAGTTTTTCTTTAACTTTTTCTGATTTAAACCACCTATGATTAATTTGTATTCCAATATCTATTTTATTTTTCTCATGAAGATACACTGAAAGCAAATCTATAATTGCCCTTGAAACATGTAAACCAATAATCCTTTGAGAATTTTTTAATCCTTTTACCTTTAAAGCCCAATCAAAAATTGTTTCTTTGTGTTCTTTAAATGAATCCAAGTGATCTTCTATTTTCATAATAAATCATATGTTACCCAGTATATAAACTTTTCGTTACTCTATCACATATTATTTCCTGAACAAATTAACTAAAAATTTGAATATAAAAGAATTAATTACCTAACACTGTTTTTCCTACCATTCTTATTACATAAAACACTATCAAAATTCCAACTATCCCTAATGTAATGTAGGCATAAAGATAAGATTTCTTCATTATGCTAAAGGTGTCTGTTGATGTTATGAAGGCATCTCCTGATATTACCTCCATGCCAAGGACATAATTGCCTGCTTTTAATGATTTAGTTAGCTTATTGGACATGGGTACCAATAATTAAAACTCTTTCTATAGAATATTTAATTCCCCATAAATTTAAAAAATCTTTTATAATTTCAAGTTTATTGGTAGGTATTAAAATGCTATTTCTTCCGATAGTTTTTCCATTAATCTGGTATAATAAACCTTTTTTGCCAGTCCTACCTTTTAAAGCATAACCAAATAATGTTTTTTTTGAATAATTTAAATTTTTTAAGGAATATATTATTAAGATACAGGATTCAGTTTTTAAACTTTTACTTATATAAATTTTATTTTTAATGCTAAATCCTTCATGTAATAATGTTAAATATAATGGTTCTTTAAAAATATTATCTATTAATAAAACTTGGATATGTGGGATTAAATTATATTTTTGTATGATATTTTTTATTTTTAAATTAATTTTATCAATATAATTATAGTCTTCTTCTTTAAATAAAATAGCTAAATCTATATCTTTGGGCTTTTCTTTTTCTTTTATATAAGAACCAAATAAGATAATATCTAATATCTTATTACTATCCTTACATATTCTTTTGAGTTGGGATATTAATTTTTGCATATTCAAAAACCATTTTAATTTTTTCTTTTACATGAATTACTTGTTTAATATTTAATATTTTTGTATAAGTTTCTCTATAAGTAGAAAATAAAACATCAAGTGTTGAATAAAGATATTTATCATTTATCTTTAGTAAACTAAACCTTTCACTATGATCTTTTGGTATTTGTTTTATTTTTTTATATAAGATAAAATCACATAATGCAAAAAGGGATTTAAAATAATTTGATATACTTTCTGCATACATCCCCTTCTTTTCTGCAATGGAAGCAATAATATAATAATTTTTTGCCCTTTCCCTTAATATGTCCTCCATGTTGATAATAAACATTACTTATTTATAAATGTTTTGTTGTTGATTATCAACAAGTTTTTCAAGCATGTTACTATAAGTAACAGATAACGAATTTTAAACTTTTCTGTTCTTTAGAGTAACAGAGGCTTATCTTTCTACCCTAAAACTGCCTTCTTCTTACCATTCTTATTACATAAAACATCATCAAAATTCCAACTATCCCTAATATAATGTAGGCATAAAGATAGGACCTCTTCATTATGCTAAATGTGTCTGTTGATGTTATAATAATTTTATCCCATTTCTTATTATATCCTTAATTAATGGATCCTTTTTATTTTTATAGAATTCTGATTTATTAAAAAAATGTAATTCTATCTTTTTATTATATTTTTTTTCTAATTTTTTGATAAATTTATTTATTAATTCTTTTTTAAATGAATTATTATTTAAAATAGCAATATCTATATCAGAATCTTCCCTATAAATTAATTTAGAATATGAACCAAAAAGATAAACTTCTGTTTTAATTAATTTAATATCAGAAATTAAATCCATTAATAAAAAATAAACATTTAATGGAATTTC
>JBFLZX010000098.1:0-2379 GCA_040756075.1 Patescibacteria group bacterium
TACAAAATGTTATGGTTATGGAACAGGAAGAAGATGCGAAAATTATCGATTTTATCCTGCCTACTGGAAATCGCGATATCAAGGATATAATGTCGGTATTTGGCCACATTGTCCAGGCGGAAAAATTATCTGCGGTAAAAAAAGATAGGAAAATTCAATGATATGACAGTCTCGGACTGTCTATTTTTTTATCAACACCGAAACCCTTGCTTTATTTAATTTATCTTGCTAATATATAATTAAAATCGCCTGCAGCGATTTCCAAAATTTTGATTTTTGAGATTTAAGATTTAATTTTACTTTTGTGCCTATCAAAAAAGCGGCTAAAAAACACTTGCGGCAATCCGCAAAAAGACGCGCCAGAAATTTGGCAATCAAAACAAATCTTAAAGAAAATATTAAAAATTTTCGTGATTTAGTATTGAATAAAAAATCGACAGAGGCAAAAACCCAGCTTCAAAAATGTTATAAACTTTTAGACAAAACAGCCAAATACGGGGTAATTAAAAAAAATAACGCTTCTCGTAAAAAATCACGTCTTGCTTGCGCGCTTAATAAGATTAGTAAGTAAAAATCAGCCAAAAAGACTGATTTCGTTATAAGTTATTAGTTATAAGTCATTATTTACACAATTCACAAACCAACATATCCAAGGACAACGCAGGACTTTGTATTGTCCTTTTTAAATTTATGTCAATCTTAAGTAATTTTTTATAAATCTCGCGAAGCCGCAAAATATTAAATTTATTAATATTCCAAGTTATTTTTTTTACAACATAAGGATGGATTTTTGCTTCTTTGGATATTTGAAACTGGTTCGCGCCGCGGCTCATCAAATCTAAAACCAAAATCATATTTCGAAATTGATAAGTGATCATCGCAAGTAAATAAATTTCGCTCTCGCCAGCAGCAAGCTGACTATGCAGAAGTGTCAGCGCCCGCTTTTTATTTTTTGCGCTTATAGCATCAATAAAATTAAAAATTCTAGTATCAAGTTGAGCAACAACTAATTTTTCTACATCATCTTTTTTAATTATTGAAAGTTTGTCATTTTTTTTATATAAAATCAATTTTTCTATTTCACAAGCCATCTGCCAAAGATTACTCCCCACATAAGCAGCTAAAAGCCCTGCTGCCTCTTGATCAATTTTGCCACCTTGATTTTTTACCTCTTCTTTAATCCAATAATTTAATTGAAACCCGAAAAACAGAACAAAATCTTCGGATTGATCAGCTTTTTTTAATAAAATTTTAAACAGTAAATCCTTTTTTTCCGGCGTCCCTCTCTCCCAAAAAATAACTATTGATGTTTTTGGAATTTTATTATCTTTTAAAAATTCAGCGAGTTTCTCTTTTAAATTTTTTTTGCCAAAAAGTATGGTATTTTCTAAAATGACCAGCCTTGTCCGAGCTAAAAACGGAGCTGTCTCTATGGCTTTTTTTATCTGATCAAACTCCGTCTTCTCGCCCTCTAAAATAGCAATATTAAGACTTTGAGGATCAGCCTTTTTTGCTTTTTCTTTAATCTGGCCTAATTTCTGGCGCGAGGAATAAGAATCCTCGCCGTAAAGAAAAATTAACATTGATAAGAATAAAAAATAAACCACCCAACGCCCCAAAGGGACTTATAAAATTTTCGCAAATTATATAAAACCATATTACACTTTTGCGCGACCGCGCAAAAGTGTAATATTCATTTTTTAGCTAAGCCAAATTCTTTTTTTATTTTTTTCTCGTTCTCTATTTTTTCTGCGACAATAAAGATTACGTATTTTTCTAAATTAAAAAGTTTTAAAACTGTCTTTGTTTCTTCAAAGACATCATACGGAGAAATCCAAACACTAATTTGAAACTTTCTATACCCCAGCTGGTATAACCATCTACGAAAAAGATCGCGAAGTTTTTTATTTATTTCAGGAATATCAAAAAATAAAATATACCACTTGCCACTCCATTTTTTCTTTTTTAAAGAAGCACTTTGCAAAATTCGTCGCCGTTCTAATTCTCTTACTCCTAATTCTGTAAATTTATAAAGATTTTTCCCACCAATTTTTTTCGACTTTAAAAATCCTTTCTTTTTTAAACGATGGATATTCACATAAACGGTTCTAGATTTGTAATCGTTATTATATCCACCGGATAAATACTTGTTTAATGCCCGATAAGGATGAAAATAAGCCTCTTGGTTAAATTCCATAAATTCTCCAAAAGCATTGAATATTTTATCAATTAAATCTTCTGGCATATTTTAATAATTATTTAAATATTGTGTTATACAAATTTGAGCGATCGCGACAAAATGTATAACTCAATGTTTCATCTTATATTATATTTTACATCATTCTATTTTATATTTCTATATATTCTCTAGTTCTCCCC
>JBFLZX010000099.1:0-2329 GCA_040756075.1 Patescibacteria group bacterium
TACATAAAAAATATTATCAGTGGTGCTGGATTCCGCCTGCGGTTGATATGTTTCATTCTAATCTAACCAAAGCGCTTAAAAAATATCTTTTAGAAATTAGCGTCAAACAAAGCAAAATTAATGAATACCTAGATCCTGCACGAAACAGGATTGGGTAGGTTAATATTTTTGCTAATTTATGCTCTTTTAAAAGTTTTACCTTCTTGCAACAAAACCGTCCGTGATGTACGATTTTGTTGTATGAGCTATGGAATCAAAAAATTGACTATCGAATTTAGTTCTAATCGTCTGACTCACTTTGGCGGTGTTTATCTTTTCAGTTTATTTTTAAAAAGAATAGGATTGCGAAAATTTCTTACTTTGAATATTCGTTATGAACAACGAAATAACCACTATACTTTTTCGGAAATGATCTTTTCTTTGATTTACCCCATTGTTTTAGAGGCTGTCTAAAAATGCTCTTTTAAAAAAGTGAATAAATAGGTTAATTTTCTTTTGATTTAGCCAAAAGATCTGATATAATAAAAGTGTAATAAAAGTGTAATTAGGATAATTAATGAAAAAAATATGGCTAAATTTAAAACTTACAATCAAAATCAACCAATGCTTTTACCTCTAGATGTTAGAGAGTGTCTTCCCGAAGATCATGTCTGCTATATGATTAATGATGCTTGCGAACAATTAGATATTTCTGCTATTGAAAAAACCTATTCAGAAGAAGGTTCTTCTGCTTATTCTCCTCTGATGTTTCTAAAAGTAATCTTTTATGCTTACCTTCAGGGTATCAGAAGTTCGAGAAAAATTGAAGCTAAACTATACGAAGACAACGCCTTTCGTTATCTAGCGGCTAATCAACATCCTGATCATGGAACAATTAATCTCTTCCGTAAAGATCGCCTTGATGATTTAGAAAATATCTTTATTCAAATAGTATTACTCTGTAATGGCTTAGGAATGATTGATCCTTCTGATATATCAATTGACGGCAGTAAATACAAAGCTAATGCCTCTTTAGATAAAACCTTAAATCAAGAAAGAATTATTAAATTAAAAAGGAAACTAAAAAAGAAAATGCGGCAGATTCTAGAAGAAGCAGAAAAAGTAGATCAAGAGGAAGACAAAAAATATGGTTCCAAACGCGGCTATCATCAAATGCCGGAAAAATTAGTCAACCCCGAAGAAAGACGAAGAGAAATCAAACGTCTTAAAGAAAAACTACTAAAAGTAGAACGAGGAGAAAAATCTATTAAAGAAAGACAGCAAAAAGCTAAAAATCAAAAAGAAAGAAAGCTTAGTAAGAATTCTACTTACAATCTAACTGATCCCCAAGCTAATCTGATGCCCATGAAAAGAAATAAATCATTTCAGCCTGCTTTTAATGGACAAATAGCAACTAATAATCAAGTTATTACAAGTTATGATTTAACCAGTAGTGCTGAAGATGGTAATTCTCTTTTGCCTTTAATTAGAAAGACAGAAAAAAACACTGGGCAAAAAGTAGAAAAAGTCAAAGCAGATAGTGCCTATTTCAGCCAAGATAATCTACAAGAATTAGCCGCTAGAAAAATTGAGGGCTATATCCCAGATCCAGAACAAATAGAAAAAGAACAGCTAAAAAAGAAAGGTAAAAAGATATCCCTTTACGACCGACGAAACTTTAGTTATGATGCTAAAAAAAATCAATTTATCTGTCCTCAAACTAAAAGATTATCCTTTCTTAATTATGATGCTAATAAAAGAGCAAACAAATATACCTGCCCTAACTGTCCTCAATGTCCTAAGAAAACCGAATGCACTAGAGGTAAGAATCGTTACCTTTTCCATAATCCAAAATTAGAGAAATACAAGAAAGCCATGCGCCAGAAACTAAAAACAAAAGAAGGCAGAAACAAGTATCTGGAAAGATTATCTGAGGTAGAACCAGTCATTGGAAATATTAAATCTAATCAAAAATTTCAAGAATTTTCCTGTCGAGGTAAGCCAAAAGCTCTCATCGAATTTGGTTTAGTCTGCATTGCTCATAATTTCACTAAAATATTCAATTATTTAAAGAAAACGAAAAATAACTTACAAAATAGACAATTAAATAGTTTAATAAGAGTAAAAACAATTGCCTAAAACAGTTGAAGGAGCACTTTACTCTAAATTATTTTTTTATTAATCCCTTTTAATATTTTGCTAAATAATGATTTTAGACAGCCTCGCGTGCGTCGTCGAACGGACGGGACTCCTGCTCCACGATGGCATCCTTGCCGTACATCTCCCGAAGCGTTTCAATTTGCCGGGGATGCGGCTTGTGCCGAGACATCCAGAGGATTTTCTTCACTGG
>JBFLZX010000100.1:0-2305 GCA_040756075.1 Patescibacteria group bacterium
CACAACCGCGTCATTCCGAGCGAAGCGAGGAATCTCTCGCGAATGCGAGATCGAAGAATCCTCTTGCACAACCGCGTCATTCCGAGCGAAGCGAGGAATCTCTCGCGAATGCGAGATCGAAGAATCCTCTTGCACAACCGCGTCATTCCGAGCGAAGCGAGGAATCTCTCGCGAATGCGAGATCGAAGAATCCCTCACTTCATCCGACAAATTCTTCAACCAAACATACTCCTCCGGCACTTTGCTTACATCTGTCGTCTTAAACGACGGTGCAAAATCAACCAAAACCGCAATAAAAATAAATATAAAAATATAATATTTAAGACGTTTTAAAAAACCGGCGTCATCCTGAGCGACCCCGAGCGAAGCGAGGGGGAGTCGAAGGATCCCCTTGCTATTATTGTTCGAGCGAGTGAGGCGAGTCGAGAACTTTTCAACCCACTCAAACAAATACTTCATTCCCACTCCCGCCAACACTGACACACTTAAACTTACAAAAACAAAAAACCGTGCGTAAACCCGAAACTGCGGCAGAATTTTATAAATCCATTTTGAAAGCGACAGCGGCGGAGCAAAAGAAAAAATTGTACAAGCAATCGCCGTAACAATAAACAAAATCATCACAAAATCAAAAAACGACTTGTCGTCCTGAGGAGCGAAGCGACGAAGGATCCCCGACGAATGTCGGCTATCATTATCATCGATATCGCGGACTCCCGACTTTAGTCGGGTCCTTCTCCATCGCGCCAAGCGCGACCATCTCCACACTCCATACCCCGCCAGCAAAATTCCCGGCCAGCCTAAATATATATATTGCTCTGCTCCAGGATATAAGTTATCAAACCAAAATATCTTTCTAAAAAATTCTCCAAACAAATAATTGTCAATATTCGGCAAAAAATACTGCTTAAATTTCGCCCCCCATGCATACAAATCCCCAATCGGCCGCGCACCAGCAAAATTTTCAATTTTTTTAAGCTGTAAAAAATAAGTTGGCAATAAAAATAACGAAACAATGAATAGCGAAGTCAATCCCAAGATTAGCCATAATTTAATTTCTTTTAAAAAATATCCTCTTAAAACAAATAATTTTACCGAAAAAAATGTTGCAGTGAAAATTATTGCGAAAATCGCGTAATACGGATCGGCTAAGAAGGTAAGTGATAAAAAAATACCAGCTAAAAATGCATTCTTAATTTTTTTATTCTCAAACACTTTTAATAAAAATAAAACATACAATGGAATCCATTCAATATGGACAAGGGCAGTATGGCCAGTAGCCCGAATAAAATGGTATGGCGAAAAAGCGTAGACTAATCCAGATATAAAACTAGCTAGTTTATTTTTTGTTACATAAAATGTTAAAAAAAACATCGCTATTGCTGACAATGGAAAGCTTATCCAATTCATTATGTTGTAAATGAATATTTCACTGAAAAAGTGTGATTGTAAATTATTTATTGAATCCCATAATGGATGAATGGTTTGAGAAAATGATATTCCAAAGGGATAATTTAATAGTGAATTAATATGTGTGTCTAGATTATTTAAGTTTGCATATTTTATCCACCAAATATTATAAATACCTCCAAAGTCATCTCCTCCGCCGTTTCCTGAGATAAAAATATTCAAATGTAAAATCGAAGGATAAAAGATAATGCTTAAAACTATATAAATTATAAATATCCAAATTTCGGGAATTGTTAATATTTTTTTTAATTTTTGAAACATACAATATTTTATCTAGAATCAGCGAAATCTAATCTAGGATTTAATATATCCTATTATTAAATAGTTTGCACGAGAGTATTTTTTGTCATAATTAATTTTGTTTATATCTAAATGCATGACTTCCTGCCAGTCATTTTCATCGGATATTTTTTCTAAATAAAATTTTTGCGAAAACTCTATTTTCTTTTGTCGTATTAATCTATCAATATTTTCATTATACCCCAAAGGGATTGTTGCAAATATTTTTCCATGAGGGCTTAGTAGTTTTTTTAAATTTGGGCACTGTCCTCGGATTAGGGGGATGAAAGTAGGTTTCTAATCCAAGAATAGGGCTGATTTCCTTTTGTGATTTTGTTTAGTTTTTGTTGATTAATTATTGGGTTTAAACTGATCGGGTTTTTACCATTTCTTTTTGGAAAATTGCTGGAAGTGAATTTATGAAAACGGTAGTAATAAATCAATATTTTTATCAACTGAAAAGCATTTTCTCCTTTTTTAAAACCCTTCATTAAATTAATTCGTTCTTTTAAAAAACTATTGATACCTTCTAAGTGATTTGTAGTTATGTCATTGC
>JBFLZX010000101.1:0-2256 GCA_040756075.1 Patescibacteria group bacterium
GTCCCGATGCCGACGTTGCCGTTTATTCCTAGCCACGAATTAGCGGCGCCGGCGTAAATTTGTACGGATTGACTACCGTTTGAATCCCATAACTGTAAAATACCCGCTTCTGCGTCTGCTGCTCCATCGCCGAGATAAACCAAATTGCTATTGGGGTCGGTAATTCTTAAACCTGATAATTCTGTTTCTCCAATTTGAATATCTAATTTATATGAAGGTGTTGTTGTTGCGATACCAATATTGCCGTTGTAATAATACAAAGCGCCCCCGCCGGAAGGAGGATTAGCTGAGGGATTGGTCCAGGCGTAAACAATGTTGATAATGACGATTGTTAAAAGACCACAAATTACGGAGATTAAAATAAATCTCAAACGTCCGTTTGATTTTCTTTCCCCCCGATTAAAATTATTAAAAAAATTGAAAGACATTGTTTTTAATAATTATAACAAATTCTTTATTATCCTTAAAGAAAACAAGTGTGAATAACTAAATTTTAATTCGGCTATGTTTTCTTCTCCATTCCTCTATTTTTTTATGGTTCCCGGATAAAAGGACTTTCGGAACGCGATATTTTTTGCCTTTATACTCAAACACTTCCGGCCGCGTATAAACCGGCAAGCCAGCGCCATAACGCCTTTCTTCCAATGACTCGTTTTTCCCTAAAACGCCCGGAATCTGACGGGAAACGGCGTCCATTAAAACCATCGCCGGCAATTCGCCGCCGGTAAGCACATAAGGACCGGTAGAAATAGCTTCTAGCTTATAGCTGTTAGCTTTTAGAACTTTAGAAAGGCGGGCATCGATGCCTTCATATCGGCCGCAGATTAAAATCAGATTGTCGTATTTTTTCGCTAAATCAGCGGCTGTTTTATTGTTAAATTGTTTGCCGGCGGGAGAGAAAAGGATAATTTTAGTTTTTTTGGATTTGGAAATTTTTAAAATTGAGCTAATTGCCCGAATAAGCGGCTCAATTTTAAGCACCATTCCCGGCCCTCCTCCAAAAGGCCTGTCATCAACTTTTTTATGCTTGTCTTTGCTGAAATCACGCAAATTATGAATTTTAATTTGAATCAGTTTTTTCTTCTGGCCGCGCTTTAAAATAGATTCGTTTAGATAAGAATCAAAAATGTTTGGAAAAATTGTAATAATATCAAAACGCATACTTAATAAAATTTTATAACATTTTAGTCGTTTTGCCCAAAAGAACCAGAAGAAATCGATTTATGATTTATGATTTGCAATTTATGATTTATGATTTGTAATTTGCAATGATTAATTTCAATAAATTTCGCCGATAGTGTTAAACCTATCGGTGAATTTCTGGCTTCGCCTTTAAATCTTTAATTATAAAAATTAATTATAAAAAAATTGATTATAAAAAATTAATTATAAAAATTGCAAAAATTCAACCTTAATTTCTTTAATTTAATCTTAATTATTTCTTTAATTTAATCTTAATTTCTTTGATTTTCTTTCCTTAGGGGCGCTTCCCTATAGGGAAGTCTTCCCTATAGGGAAGTATGATTTACTTATTAGATGAACAATTTTTCAATTTTCAAACTTATGATTTCAAACTTACAAGAGTTATAATTTCAAACTTATGAGAGTGGCGCGTCTAATATGAATGTAGGTTGAATGTAGGTCAAAATTATGCGCGACTTGGTTACAATGAAATCTATAATCTGCTTTCTTAATAATTTAATAAATTATGGAGAAATTATGGAGGTCTATGGAGGTTCAACTTCGATAGATTCAACAGTCTTCAAACTCAACGGAACGCTCTAAGGCGTTAGAATTGTAGATTGAGATTGAGACTGATAGTTTTAAACCTATCACCTGTTTTTTTCGAATTTCTAATTTAGAATTTTAGATTTTGGATTTATTTTAAGAAAATCAAAAACCGCGCTTTTATTATAGCGCGGTTTTTGTAAAATTTGAATTTTTAGAGTTTTAAATCCTCAACCGCTCTGTCAACGGCTCCTCTTGTCGAACCTTCCGGTTCAACGATTTTAAGATTGACTCTGGCATTGTTTTTAATGCCGACAATTCTTAAAAGCGATCTGATGGCTTGGGCGGTGGAACCTCTCTTGCCGACGATTTGTCCCATATCCAAGGGATTGACTTTTAAGGTCAAGAGAACGCCCATCTCGTCTACCTTGCGGTCAACTTTGACGTCTTCCGGATGGTCAACGATGGATTTGACGAGGAATTCAAGAAATTGCTGGTCTTTTCCTTCCATGGTTTAATTACTGATTT
>JBFLZX010000102.1:0-2194 GCA_040756075.1 Patescibacteria group bacterium
GAAGTATAACAAAAAATTTACCAATTCTTTACACTTACCAAAAATACCCAGAACTTAATATTCCAAACACAACCAATTCATTAGATGGAACATTTAGCCATTTAAAAGATATGTTAAGGATTCATCGGGGTTTAAAAAGAACACAAAAACTAAAAATGATTGACGAAATTCTTTCAAAATAGCACCACTAATTTACCATTATACCAAAATTTATTACAATTTCAGAAAATATTTTTGTTGGCTTTGGTAAAAGATATTCTGGGATGTTAAAAATAAAGACAAAGGCCTCCCAAATTAATAAAATCCCAAAAAAGAATAAAATGGGGAGGAAAATCTTCTCTAATCTTTTTTTAATAATTTTCTTATGCATTTTATTAACTCAATGTATCGTCTAGAATATTTTATTTCAGAAGTTCTCGGTTTTGGTAAATTAACTTCTATAATTTTCTCAACTATAGCAGGTCTTTCAGATAAAACAATAATCCTATCAGATAAAAAAACTGCTTCAGGTATTGAATGGGTAACAAAAATTATAGTCGATGTCGCGGATTTTCTTTCTTTCCATATCCGTAAAAGCTCTAAATTCATTTTGTCTCTTGTAATTTCATCCAATGCACCAAATGGTTCATCCATTAATAGAATTGAGGGTTCAAAAATTAATGCTCGCGCTATCGCTACCCTCTGTTGCATTCCCCCGCTTAATTCATTAGGATAGAAATTTTCAAAATCTTTAAGACCTACTATTTCCAATAACTTTTTTGAGGAATTTCCCGAACTTTTATAATTCAAAATCTCCAAAGGAAGCTCAATGTTCTTTAAAGTATTTCTCCACGGCAGTAAAACAGGATTTTGAAAAACAAGTCCAAACTCTTTTCTTTTTAGAGCGATTTCAATAGAGCCTTCGTTTATTATAATTTCTCCCTTTGTGGGTTTAATCAAACCACTAATAATTTTCAGCAAAGTAGTCTTACCGCAACCACTAGGACCAATTATAGAAACAAATTCTTCGCAATCAACATTAAAACTTATTTTATCTAAAACGTGGAGGTCGTTGTAATACTTTGTAATATTTCTGACCTTTACTATCGGCTTCATATAAAATTACTCTAAAAATTGGATAGTTGTATAAAGATTGTCTAGATTTAATGGCTTTTCTAAAATGTTATTACTAATCAACAAATCGTGCATTTCTTCTAAAACTTGTCTATCAATTGTTCCTATTGGTTTATCATCGGGCTTTAAAAGCTCTAAACTGGCTTGCATCATTGTGGTTTCATGTTCTCTAGTAAGTTGATCAGAATACATTAAGGTATAATTCACTGCTTCGTCTGGATGACTATAAGCATATTCCCACCCTTGTAATGTTGCCTTTACAAACCTTCTCACTAAATCAAGATTTTCTTTAATCATTTTTTCGGTCGTAAAAAGAGTATCAGCATAAAAATTTATTCCATAATCTGCCGGGTTAATTATAAAAGTTTTAAATCCTTTTTCTCGGGCTGTAATTGGTTGATTAATAATATATCCTTCATACGCATCAACTTGTCCTGTAAGTACCGGCGATATGTCATAGGTAACAGGTACTCTTTCTACTTTTTCGATATCAACCCCCGCTTTTTTAAGCATAGCTTGGAAAAGTATATCTGAATTACTCCCTATAGTAACTCCTACTTTTCTGCCGATTAAATCTTCAGCAGAGTTTACATTTTCGTTTATTGAAAACCAAATCAGAGGATTTTTTCTATAAATTACCGCTAAAGCAACTACCGGAACATCTTTTGCTCTCGCCTCCATTAATTGAGACATTCCGGTAACTCCGAACTGCTCCCCGCCTCCCGTAACCATTTGGATTGAAGGAGATTCTGCTCCGCCTGGCGTTAAGGTTACGTCAATTCCTTGCTCTCTGTAAAATCCTTTTTGTTCAGCAGTAAAATATCCTGCAAATTGTGCCTGATATATCCATTTTAATCTAACATAAACCTTGTCTAGTTCTGCTTTTTGTTGTTTGTTGTAGAAATTGGCAACCACAACGATAATCAAAATTATTATTACGATTAGTATTAGAATTGCTTTTTTCATAGTGCTTTTTTAAAATTTTATACTTTATTATCTTCTATAGAGATATATTACCTGAATTTTAAAAAATAATCAAATTATATTTTGGCGAACGGCGAGCGGGCAAAAATTAAAAGGG
>JBFLZX010000103.1:0-2190 GCA_040756075.1 Patescibacteria group bacterium
TCGGGCCATTTCTAAAGCCCGAGAGTCAGGCTTTTTTTCTGAAGACGATTTTTCAAATATTGGGGGTTTTTCGGGCATAGGTTAGAAAGTAGAATTTAGAAAGTAGAAAGTAGAATTCTAGATTCTATTTTCTATTTTCTAGATTCTAGATTCTAGATTTAAATTCCCCATACTTCTAAAACTTCATACGGACCGACTTTGTCTCTTTTGGCGTCAAGCGTGGCAATAAATAATTTTATATTCTTATAACTCTCTAAAAACACCTTAAAATTCTTTTCTCTAAATTGTTCTATCTGAATTTTTGTTTCAATCGCTCTTTCTTCATCTAAAACAAAATCAATTTCATTTTTTTGAATAGTCCGCCAATATCTAATTTCATCTGCCTCATAAGTATCCAATAATTGTCGGAATACTGCATTTTCCAACAAGGCTCCTTTTTCTTCTCTCAATTCAAATGATTGAAAATTATTAACAAAAAAATTTCTAAGGCCTAAATCTAAAAAATAAATTTTTGGCATTTTTGTTAATTCTTTTCTAATATTTTTAAAAAAAGGTTTAAGTAAAATCAAATGAAAAGATTTCTGCATAATATAAAGATAATAATCAATAGAAGTTTTAGAAACATCAAGAGTATTAGCCAATTCCGAGGCATTAACAAGATTGCCGATTTGAGCCGCTAAAATTTTGAATAGTTTATAAAACACTTCCTCTTGTCTCACTTTTGCTTCAAAAATATCTTTTTTGATATAAGAATAAGCAATATCGCGCAAAATTTCTTTTTTTTCTTCAAAAGGAACTAAAACAACTCGAGGATAACCTCCATAGATAATGAATTCACGATAATATAAATTGATTTTTTCTTTTTCTGACAGGGTTAATTGATTAAAATCTTTTTGCGATAACTCATTTTTATCCTTAAAACGCAAAAATTCACGGAAAGAGAGAGTGAAAACATTAAAAATCATTTTTCGACCAGCCAAAGAATCCTTAAATTTGTCATCAAGATAAAAAGCGGAGGAACCAGAAGCTAAAATTTTTATCTTTCCCCTATATTCATCATAAAAATATTTTAAAAAATTTGAGGGGTTAGAAAGATATTGCACTTCATCAATAAACAAAAAAATCCTTTTGCTTAAATCAATAGGAAAAATTTTGAATAAATTTTTAGGAGAAGCGTTAAGCAAGGTAAGATAATCAGGATCTTCGAGATTTAAAAAATACACAGTCTCACTTTGTTCTTTTAAGTGTTTTTCTAATTGTTTTAAAATTGTTGTTTTACCTGCTTGTCTAGCGCCAATAAAAAGCAAAATTTCATCTGTAGCTAGGTATTTCTGTGCGCTAAAAGTTATATCTCGTGTAATGCTCATAAACTTGTATTTTTGTTATAATTGGCAGCGAGGGAGAAATAAAAATTTATTTTTATTACGGCCAAGCGAACCAATTATATTCATTATAAACATACTCCTAAATACATTTTATCAAATAATATACATTTGTCAAATGTATTCTCTAGATATATGGTTGAATAATTTCAATTCAAATCCCCAAATCTCAAAGTTCTCGTCCCTCACCTTTTAGATTTCAAACTGCCTTTAATTCTTCTTTTTAATTACTCTAGAGTCTTGGCGCGCCGTTTTAATTGCCTTTGACCAATTTTAGTCTAATTTTATTAACCAAGTGTTTTAAAAAATTTTGATTTCAAAGATCAAATTCCAAAATCATCAATCTCAAAAATCAAATTCAAGCCAATTCAAAGATGGCGGAGGAGCGGGCGCCCCTAATCGAATACCGAGAAGAAGAATCATACGAATACACCCCGACCTGCCGATCACCCGGATCCCAACCCGCATCCAAAACCCGACCGGGCCCGCTTGCGTCTTCTGATAGCTCTGAATCTAAAAGCCAAGTATAATATTGATGTTCAGGATGAGGTCTGTCTTCTTCTTTGTGTCTTTCTGTGTAATCTCTTTGGAAAATCAGGTATTCAGGAAGGGTTTGGCCTTTTAAGTCTTTGCCAGTCATTCTTTCTAAAAATTCATCAGAGAATTCTTTGACTTCTGCTGTTGGATTAGTCTTTTTAAGCTCTTCTTCAAGTTCTTTTAGTTTTTTTCTTGCTTTGTCAGGAGATGGACTTTCAAGGATTATTCTTAATTCTTGGGCTGAAGCATTTCTTGTTTCTTCTTCTGCTTC
>JBFLZX010000104.1:0-1880 GCA_040756075.1 Patescibacteria group bacterium
TTAATAAATAATAATTTTAAAAAATGAAAATTTTATCAATTGAAGAATCAAAACAAATCGCAACAAAATTTTTGAAGCATATTGGCAAATATAACAAAGAAGAAGTAGAGCGATATTTTAGCAAAAAGTCTTTAATTCTTCGTTTGCCAATAATTAGTTTTTTTGCCCAACTTTTTATAAAGAAATATAGAGAGTATAATAAAGAAATTTATTCTATTCCTTTAAGTTGGCCAGTAACTAAAGGACAGGTACAAAAATATGAAGATTTTTTGTGTTTTCATGATTTGGAATATAAATTTTTTACTGATAAAGAGTTTTTTAAAACTATTCAAAAAACTCTTAAAAAACATAATATTAATCGTCTTTTTGCTATAAGTCCTATCTGGAATTTTTATTATGGAAAATTAATATACAAACATGCTATTACTTTTTCAGTTGATGAACTTGACAAAGAACAACCACCCCTTTTCTTTCAATTAGCTAGATGCAGACCAGGATATTGTGTACTTTTTGATACTTGCATTTTTTCTGAAGATTTTTCATTTCTGTTTATTCTTAGTACAGAATTTACTGCAGACTTATTTGGTCCAAAAGAATTTATTTCAGACTTTAAAAGTAATTATCCAAATTATATAAAATACCTTAATATGGACGAAATGAAAAGAGTGTCTAATCTTCTAAAATAAAAGAACAATAGATTTTTTTGGTTCTTAAGTTTATTATGTGGATAAAGTTAATTTATCTACTAATAAGCTTGAGAGATGGTCTTTCAAGCCCAGCTCTTTTTTACCATTATACGAGGAGGTGTGAATTGAGAAACCTTAAGTTTTTGTTTGGTTTTTTAGTTGTATTATCATCATGTTTGCGAGAAAATGAAAGTAAAAATTTAGAAAATCAATTTAACAATAATGATCAAGCGCAGCAATCTCTTGCAGGGGAAGGAATAATCGATTTCCTATTGTGTAATGGTAAAAATACCGTTTATCATATTCCATGGACAGATTTATATCTTAGTTATGAATGTAAAGAAAATCCATCAAAGATAACTGATTGGCCGTGCTATAAAGGTTTTCCTGCATATGTTGTTAAAATTCGTCTTAATACCAAGACCGCCATATTAGAAAAATCAAAAATGATTTTCGATTTTCATTTTGCTTTTTGGAAAGACAGCGACAAAATGCTATGTATGGCGATTTACATTTCAAGCGATGTCTTTTTTAAGAAAAAACCTTGTATTAATTTTTGTGACAAAAAATGGAAAGGATTAAGAACAAAACTTAAAAAAGCAATATTAGATGCTTTTGTTGTGATGGGAATTGTTTATGAAAAAGCAAAATATTATCGCGATGTTTTATGGCCATATGTGAAGACGACAATGAATGCGATAAAATGTTTATGGCTAAAACAGTGTGCCTTTGCTTTTTCTCCATCTCCAACAGATGAAGATTTTGACGATGACTTTGACGAACCCGATGAACTCGACCAGCCGCAGACTCAAACACCAAATGGCTGCGGCTGTAATCTAGCTGAAGATGACGGGAATATTTGTTTTGATGACACAATTTTTGGCAAGCGCGAGGCTTCAGAAATTAAACCCGAACTTACAGTAGTTGGCCGCGACGAAAATTATTTGTATGTTTTTGGCAAGGATGCCGCGAGCTTTAACCGCGCAATTTTCTGGAGCGATCCAAATAATATGGGCCTTGAAAACTGTGAAAGCTGGGGACAGTGGGACGGGACTTTTATGGTTTTCAAACTTCAGCCATGTCGAACTTGGTTTGCCTTGACAAATGAAAATTACGCAATTTGGTTAAGTCCTGACAGTCAAACAACGCGAGTAGCAGAAGGTGTAAGCGTCGTCCCTTATGGAAATGGACATA
>JBFLZX010000105.1:0-1831 GCA_040756075.1 Patescibacteria group bacterium
GCGGCCGCCCTGCCCTCCCGGGCGGGGGCGGCCGCCACTGCGGCCTGGATGTCCTCCAGGCCGCAAATGGCATCCAGATCCGGGAGCGAGCTCCCGACCTGGATATTGGCAAGGGCCCCGAGGCCCCCGCCAATGTTTTTCATTTTTTTCATACTACCTCTTTTAGGCCACCCTCGATACACGGGGCGGCCTTTTTTTTGGTCTTGATTTTTTCGCCCGTAACGGGAACGGGCTAGTCGCACCGCCCGGCACGACAAACCAAGACCAAGACCACCCACACTGAAAAACACCAACCATAATCTGATTTTATTTTGTTTTTGGCTCCGGCTTTCTTTCACCGGAACTCCAACAAAATTAATCAAATTGTGGCTAAAAAAAGGAAAATCTATGATTAACGGCTCAAAGCCGATTTACCGCACAAGGACCGAAGAGGTGACTGTTACCGAAGGTGACAGTTACCGTCACATCTAATAATATTTACCACACATTGTTAAAGAGCGCGCCCAAATTTTATTTTGAGCGAAGCCTTATATCGAAGTTTTACTTTGATACAAAACTTTACTCAAAATATTTTTGTCATTCTTGACTCTATCTAAATAGATAACTGTCACCTAATACCAAGTAACAGTCACCAGGCACAATTATGCATTATTTCAAACAGCACCATATTATAGCATACCATATATTCCCTGTCAATGTTTTCTGCTTTTTTTTCTGCTTTTTTCTGCTTCATACTAAAGATTGGCCGAAATAAGCCAATAAATCATAGTTTTATTAATTGATTGCTATATTTTTACATCTTTTCTTTTTCAAACTTTCTTACTTCCTGCAAAATGTATTTTTTTATACGTCTCCAGCTAAATTCTTCTTTTAATAACTTTGTCCCTCTGGTATTTTTCTCCTTATTCGCATCTTCAAAATAAATTAGACCGCGTAGGCCGCTATAAACATCAAATTCTGGATATTTTTTTCTGTTAATTTTAAAATCTTTTCGAGACCAAATCTTTTAATTAAATAATACATATCAACAAAATCTCGGCGCCTGCCGCGTTGGGAAATTGCCACTAATTTCATTGCCGCGATATCTTCAATTGAAACTAAATTTATGCCTTTACATTTCACATATGAAAATATCTTATATGGATAATAAAAGCAACTTAAATGTATTTTTTTATTAATAATAATTTCGAAAGTGTTATCAAAATCGCGTAAAATTTTAATTGCTTTATTTTTAAGATTTTTTTTGAAAAGCGGTAAAAAAGTCTTTTTTGTAAAATGTGTTGTAGAATAAAAATCAAAATCTATTGACTTTCGATGGCCTAATTGCAAAGCTAGCGCTGTGCCGCCAGCAAGATATAATTTTTCTTTAGTTAAAAAAGATAGCTTTAAAAAAATCTTTTTTTACTGCGGATTTAAAATTTCAAGATGCATAGTCTTATTTTACTTTTAATGAAAATAGCGCGTCTTTAATAATTTTTTTTGGAAGTTTAAGATTAAAAATATTCAGCCAAAAATTCAGCGCGTCTTTATGCCAAACCCCGCGATCGGGATTTTTTACTACTTCTTTTATTTCCCGCTCGCGATAATTTTTTAAGACCCATTGCACTTGCTCCCAAGTGCCATGATTTAAAATTTGGGTAATAATCAAATGCCGATCTTTTTTTATATCTAGTGTTTTTAGATCGTAGGACCACGGGGCGGTTTGGAGAAATTTTGGAAGAGACATAATAAAAATCTTAAATCTTAAATGTCAAATGTCAAAAGTGTTGTAGCGGGAGAGTTTGACTTGGGGGAAATTGTTGGGCTTCTGGTTGAATGTAGTAATTTTTTA
>JBFLZX010000106.1:0-1827 GCA_040756075.1 Patescibacteria group bacterium
GAAGTATTACTGGCAGGGCCTTGACGATTTTTTTCGATTTTTTTATTAGATGTTTTAGGAATTTCAATTGAAAAGTCATAATTTTAGTATACTGATTTAAATTCTAGAGTCAAGATTGTAATTAGGGAAATTAAATTATTAAAAATTATCTATGCTTTTCTGTCAATGTTGACAGTTTTTTTTATTTGTTAAGTTATAAATACCTTTTAGTTTAGGAGGTGAATATGAAAATTACTTTAACTGGAATTAAAGCAGATGTTGGTTCTATTGGCGGACATTTAAAACCATCAAACAGCCTTTTAGAGAAAGTGACAGAGTTTATTGATGCAGAAGGCCGCGCTTTACTCTTTGATTTTAAAGTGACATTTTGCGGCGATGATATCGCAATTTTAATGACACACGCAAAAGGCAGAGGAAATCCAGATATTCATAAGCTAGCCTGGGATGCTTTTGTCGCGGCAACAGAAGTAGCAAAGGATGAAGGCTTGTATGGCGCAGGCCAGGATTTATTAAAAGATGCGTTTTCTGGAAATGTTAAGGGACTGGGCCCAGCAGTGGCAGAGCTGGAATTTGAAGAAAGGCCAAATGAATCTTTTGTCTTTTTTGCCGCAGATAAGACTGATCCGGGCGCGTATAATTTGCCGTTATATTTTGGATTTGCCGATCCAATGCATTGCTCGGGTTTGCTTTTGTCGCCAAAAATTTCAAAAGGCTTCGTTTTTAAGATTGTTGATGTTGAATATACTGAATGCGCGAAATGCCACTACTTTCATTTAAAAGAAGCAGGATGCGAAGGTGCAGATAAAAATCCCAAAGGAGATCGGATAATTAAACTTGTTGCACCTGAAGATTTATATAGGCTGGCGGCTTTACTGCGCGATCAAGAGCGTTTTGTTATTGAAACAATTCATTCAAGAGCTTCAAGCGAACAGGCGGCAGTTGTTTCAACAACCCGTTTGCATAATATTGCTGGGAAATACACAGGAAAGGATGATCCGATTTGCTTAGTCCGCGTGCAAGGAAATTTTCCCGCAACTGGAGAAATTCTTTCTCCTTATGCAATTGGCCATTATGTTGCTGGTTTTATGCGGGGTTCGCATCACGGGCCGCTGATGCCGGTTTTGCAAAACACACCTGTTTCATTTTTTGATGGTCCGCCGCAGGTTTCTGGCTGTGCTTATTCAATGAGGGGCGGCAAGCTTACAGAAGGAGTTGATGTTTTTAATCATCCGTTTTGGCATGAGATACGTCGTGAAATTTCAAAGAAAGCTGTTGAGATGCGGCGGCAGGGATTTTTTGGTCCAGCAAGCAATGCTGCCTTATGGCGAACTTGAATATGGCGGGATTGTTGAAATGATGGAAGAACTTAAAAGCCGGTTTGAAGTCACGTCGTTGTGACAGAAATCTCGGCTTAGAACGGCGCAAAAGTTGGTATATTTTGAAAAATGGCATATTTTGTGCCATTTTTTTGTGCAATCTTTAGGACTTGAAAATATTTTTATCCAATGTTAATATAAAATTACTAGTATGCGAATTTAGATTTAGACGGCAGAAATTTATTTAATTTTTATGAATTACGAAATGTTTCAATTTGTCATTCCGAGGGAACACTTCGGCAGGCTCAGTACAGGCTCCGCGACCGAGGGATCTCTCAACTGACACCGAAGGTGTCATCCCGACCCCGATGTTCATCGGGGGGGGGGATCTCTCAACTGACGCCGAAGGCGTCATCCTGAAGCTCCGATTTATCGGAGCTGAAGGATCTCTGACGAATGTCAGGATTTTCTCGCATTCGCCAGAGATTCCTCGTCCCGATTTACCCCGATT
>JBFLZX010000107.1:0-1826 GCA_040756075.1 Patescibacteria group bacterium
CAACACGAGTGGCTGCTGAATCTGGACTCAACCAAATCGTATGACTTTCATTTGTTAGACTAAACCAAGTTCTGCACGGCTGAAGTTTATGCACCATAAAAGTTCCATCCCACGCTCCCCAACTTTCACAATTTCCAAGACCTAAAGAATTCGGATCGCTCCAGAAAATTGCGCGATCAAATAAGGATGCATCTTTGCCAAAGATATACAAATAATTTTCATCCCGGCCAATGACTGTTAACTCTTGCTTGTATTCCACTGGATTTGGCTTGCCAAAAGAATCATCAAAACAAATGTTGCCGTCGTCTTCTGGAGCATTGCACTCACAGCCTTGTAATGACGGCTCACCTTGTTCTATTGGTGGATTTTGATCAAAATCATCTGGTTCGTCAAAGCCATCGTCAGCCGGTGCGACGCCAAAGGAACAAACTTTTGTCATCAAACAACGAACAACGTTTATAAACAACTTCACCCCCGGCCATATTTTATCTCGGTATTCTTTTGCTACCGCATAACTTGCTCCCATCGCAACAAAAGCGCTCAACATAGCTTTCTTTACTTTTTTCCGCAAGGCTTTCCATTTTTTATCACAAAGATTAATACAAGGTTTTTTCTTAAAGAAAATATCGCTGGAAATATATAATACCACACAAATCATTTTTTCACTGTCTTTCCAAAAACCAAGATGAATATCAAAAATTGTTATTGAATCATTTAGTACCGTCTTTTCTGTATTAAGGCGAATTTTAAGTTCGTAGGCGAATTTACCATTGAAACATTTAAACCATTCATCCTGATTTTTAAAACATTGGACAGTGAAATTAAGGTTTGTACCAGGAATATATTGCTTAATAAAAGGCTCATGATCTCCTTCTTTACAGAAAGAAAACAATTCTTCTGCTACTAAGTTTTGCTGTGCTAGACTATAATTTTTTACCTCAATATCATAGTTTTTAGCGTTAAAGTTGCGCTGATTATTTTCTTGAGAACAAGAGAATAGCCCTGCTATCAAAAAACTCAAAAAAAATCCAAGTTGTCTCATCTTTAACCTCCTTAGAAAGTTTTAAAAGAACAACGCCCGAGTCCTTCTCGAGCTGGCAATGGGATAAAATAAAATTATTCTAGCTCACAGCCAGATTGAGGAGGCATTAGTGGTTTTCCTTGCTTTAATCTGGAAAATTGCTCAATAAAATAATGGGAAAGATATTTGGTATGTTCTGGGTAATTTTTTTTTAAATCTGAAATAAATTGTTTTGAACCAAATAATTCAACGAGATAACCAGTTGAAATAAAAAACAAAAATGAAAAACTTTTGGGGAAGATAAAAGTTTCGCTTGAAAAGGAAGAGGCACCCAAGCTTAAACCAATAGGAATTGGTCTTTTATTAATTTCGTCAACAGACAAAGAAATAATTCTATGTCTATAAAATTCAAAGCTAAAATTCCACATATCAGTGGCAGCATAAACATTTGTAATATTGTGTTGACGAATTGTCTTTTTCAAACCTTCAAAAAATTTTTTATCAAGAAGAATTTTATAATCTCCTCCTGTTCCAAGCGTTAATCCATCCTCATACGTATCTGCCTCTTTTTTAGTAAGCGGCCAAGAAAAGGTAAAAATTAGCCGGTTGTAACCTCGATATTTTTTTACAAAAAGGGGAATAAAAAAGCCAATTATTGGAATATTAAGAATTGAAGGTTTTTTGCTAAAATATCGCTCTACTTCTTCTTTGTTATATTTGCCAATATGCTTCAAAAATTTTGTTGCGATTTGTTTTGATTCTTCAATTGATAAAATTTTCATTTTTTAAAATTATTATTTATTAA
>JBFLZX010000108.1:0-1794 GCA_040756075.1 Patescibacteria group bacterium
TAAGAGAATCCGGCTCAATTGAGCAAGACGCTGATGTGGTGATGTTTATCTACCGGGAAGACCGGGTAAAACAAGAAACAGAAAGGCAAAACTTGGCTGATATTATCATTGCCAAACACCGGAATGGTCCTCTTGGCAAAGCAACATTGTATTTTAACCAGGACTTTGCCAGTTTTAGGGAACTAACCAAAGAAGAAATCTCGGAACGCAGCCTTGGCGAAGAAGAATTTTAAACAATTTCCAATAAAACCCTGCTAATCTGCCAATTATTAGTAAATTGGCGGGAGGACATAACAATAAAACAATGAAAATTCGTATATTCGTACTGATTCGTTATTCAATTCCTAAAAGCAGATTTTAAATTTTGGCTCTAAAATCTATCTTAATTCCATAATTCATAATTCATTATTCATCATTCATAATTCATTTTTTATGCTCCCGGATTCATTAAAAAAATTCATTGAGTCGTTTTCCAAAATCCCGGGTATTGGACCAAGACAGGCCCAGAGGATTGCTTTCTGGTTTTTGAAGAAAAACAAAAACCTTATTTATTCTTATGCTTTTGCCTTAAAGGATTTAGCCGATAAAACCGCTATCTGTCCTAAATGTTTTTTTGTTTTCGAACCAAACTCTGGCCCCAACCGGCTTAACTTCTGCCAGATTTGCCGTAATCCAAGCCGGGACAAAACCATCTTAACTCTGGTTGAAAAAGAGACTGACTTAATTAGTTTGGAAAAAACTAAAAAATATCAAGGGCTTTATTTTATTTTAGGCGGCTTGTTCTCACCCTTAAAAAAGAGCAATGGCCAAGAGATAAGAATCAAAGAGCTGTTGGAGCGGCTGAAAAACGATTCTTCTATCAAAGAGCTGGTTTTGGGATTAAGCCATACTGCTGAAGGAGATCTGACTGCGATGGAACTGGAAAAACTTCTCTCGCCATTTAATCTAAAAATCACCCGTTTGGGTTTGGGTCTGCCCAGAGGCGCGGAGATAGAGTTTGCTGATGAAGACACCCTAACCAACGCCTTAACTTCAAGAAGATAAGGCGTTGGCAATATCTAATTCCTAATATCTAATTTCTAAATAAATCCACAAATCTTAAAATATTCTTAAAGACCAACGATATTGATATCTTAAAAGCTGCACTTAAAAATCTGCATAAGTTCAGAAACATATTGGTTTCCATAAAGACCTAGTTTTAGAAGCCCGACTTCCTTACACGCGGAAAACAATTTATTGAAGTGAGACTTCAATAAATTAAGAAATTCTAAATTGAACTATTCCTGCGCTTGACAACGGTATTTTTTCTTGCTATAATAAATATGTTGATCGGTCAACCCGAGACAGAGTCTCGGGTTGACCACACGTCGAATGCCCGGGGCCAATCAAGTGCGGCCCCGGGCGAAAAAACATCAGGGGTGCCAATGGCGCCCCTGTTTTCATTTAAACATTTTTTAAATTTTGGGCTTTTAGAATTATTTGAAAATTGTCTGCTAAAAGCAAATCAACCCGCAGCTAAAAATTTTGGTTATTGGAATTTTGGATTTAAAATAGAAATCACTAGCTAATGCTAGTGATTTCTATTTCAGTATATTCCGGTCTAAAGCCCCGCTTAACTCGGCGCCTGGTTTTTGGCCCGTATTTAAAAGCGATCACTTTTCTGCCTCTTAAATGGCGGAGAATTTTAGCCTCAACTTTTGCTTTTTCTACTCTTGGTTTGCCTAAATGAAATTCCTTATCATTAAAAACTAAATAAACATCTTCAAAAGAAATTTTCTCATTAGACTCGGCTTT
>JBFLZX010000109.1:0-1758 GCA_040756075.1 Patescibacteria group bacterium
CTTATTTAGCGCCTTTTCAAGTTGCAGTTTTCCCGCTTTTAGCCAATAAGCCTGATTTAGTTGCTAAAGCCCGTGAAGTTTACCAAATGCTTAAAAACCATAATTCATCATTCTTAATTCATAATTCATTTAACATTGCTTGGGACGATCGGGGGAATATTGGCAAGCGCTATTATTCTCAAGACGAGATTGGCACGCCGTTCTGTGCTACGATTGATTTTGAGACTTTAGAAAATAATACGGTGACAGTTCGAGATCGGGATACGACTGAACAAGAAAGGGTAAAGATAGACGAGTTGAAATCATATTTAATAAAGAAACTGACGATGCCTCAATAGGCCGTGGTAGAGTTCTCTTTTTTAAAGATTCTGGTTATAATTAAGCATATTTTTAATATGCCAGAAAAATTTTTTATTACCACCGCGATTCCTTATACTAACGCTGAACCGCATATCGGCCATTTGTTGGAGTTTGTTTGCTTATCCTGTTCCCTGGTTTGATAAAATCGTATCATTATGATACGATTATTTAACATAATAGATACGAATATGTTAAAACTAACCCAAAGAGAACAGGAAATACTTTTAATTTTTATAAAAAATAACAAGCTTCAATCTTCAGAGGTGCGTTCAGAGATGCTTAAGACCGGGAATTCGGTTGCTTTAGTTACTGTAAAAAGAACGCTTTCTAAAATGGCAAAAAACGGTTTTTTGTCTGTTTCCGGAGCCGGACGATCAGTTAGTTATGCTGTGAGCGCGTTAGGCAGGTTAGCTACTCAGGTGGATGCGAAAGAGTATTGTTCAGTTGAGCCGGACAAAAGATATGGCTTATCAGGATATAATTTTGAGTTATTTCCTTTTTTCCCAAAAGAAATTTTTTCTGATACTGAACTCGGGGTTTTAACAACTGCTACCAAAGAGTACAAACAAAAACTAAAACACTCAACTGTTTACATCAGAAAAAAAGAGCTGGAACGGCTGATTATCGAGCTTTCTTGGAAATCTTCAAAAATAGAAGGCAATACTTATACATTGCTGGATACAGAAAAATTAATTTTAGGGAACAAAAAGGCTGCCGGGCATGACGAGAAAGAGACTCGAATGATTCTCAACCATAAAGACGCTTTTAAGTTTATTTATGAACACCCTTCGTTTTTCAAGGAATTAACTAGAAAGAATTTGGAAGAACTCCATAAGATTTTAATTAAAAGATTAGGAGTGAATCCGGGTTTCAGAAAAGCGGGGGTCGGAGTTGTTGGTTCAAAATACCGCCCGCCAGATAATATTTACCAAATAGAGGAAGCGATTGAGTCGCTTATTAAGGCAGTTTCTAGAATGAAAACTGCTTATGCTAAAGCCTTGGTAGCTTTGCTTGGGGTTAGCTATATTCAGCCGTTTGAAGATGGCAATAAAAGAACGAGCCGACTGATAGCCAATGCTGTTTTGTTCGCCCATAACCTAGCGCCTTTATCTTATCGCAGCGTCGATGAAAACGATTATCGCGAAGCAACGTTGGTTTTCTACGAAATAAATTCGCTGGCGCCGTTTAAAAAGATCTTTATTGAGCAATATAATTTTGCCGCGCGCCATTATCTTGTCGGCTGATTTTTGGAGTTTGGGATTTGTATTTGCTAAAATACTGAATATGCCAGAAAAATTTTTTATTACCACCGCGATTCCTTATACTAACGCTGAACCGCATATCGGCCATTTGTTGGAGTTTATCCAAGCCGATGTAATTGCCCGGTTTAAAAAGCTT
>JBFLZX010000110.1:0-1678 GCA_040756075.1 Patescibacteria group bacterium
TAAATGATTAATCGCGTCTAATTCATTTTTGAGATGGAACTTTTTCCTTGCATTTCTAAACACCCCTACGCCATAATCACGAACAATAAATTTGAGATCTTTTTTTGTTCTATTAACCCGAATACTAATTTGTTTAGATTGAGAATGCTCTATAGCATTATTGAGCATTTCGCTAAAACTGTAAGATAGAATATTTTCTACATTTTTGGAAATTTTTCTAAAAATATCTGCTGTTTTTTGAATTTCTTGGAATACTGCGTCTTCATTTAAATTTCTATTTTTTAGTAAACGATTAACTGACAAAACTAACCTAGATGACTTTCCTGCTAAAATATACCTAGCTTGATTAGCTTTACCAATGAGCTCAATTTTTCCTTCAGCAACCAACTGACGGAAAAAACGATTAATATAAACACGTGAAAAACCACTTTCTTTTACAACTTGACTGCTTTTAACTTCTCTTTGCTTTTTAACTAAATTAAGGATAAATTCTTTTAAATCTTTTGCCATATTTTAATCAGTTTACAACTTTATTTTATCATAAAGATAAAAAGTTGTAAACATAGTTGTAAACATCATCATAATTTTCTTACTAATCCTTTAGTTGCATCAACTTCCACCAAATCCCCATCGCGCAGGACTTTGGTGGCAATTTTTGTTCCAATCACGCAGGGAATGCGCATTTCGCGCGAGACAATCGCGGCATGAGAAGTGACGCCGCCTTGCTCAGTAACAATCGCGCTCGCTTTTTTCATTGCTGGAACAATATCTGGGTCAGTGGCGATGGAGACTAAAATATCACCTTTTCTCATTTTAGCCATATCTTTTGGTCGAATAATAATTTTTACAGCCCCTTTGGCATTGCAACACAGCCAGTTTGACCCTGAATTTCAGCCACTTTTTCTACAATTCGACTGGTAGTTTCTGTCAGCTGTTTTGCTTTTTTACCAATGAAAATTTTTTCCTTGCCTTTTTCAACATAATGAACAAAAAATTTAGTCCGAGCCGCAAGCTCACTCTTATTGAATTTGCCGGTTTTAAGCGCCTCGACTAATTCTCGTGCAAGTAGACATCTTACTTGCATTAAAGTCAGCTCCAGGCGCCTTGCAACTTCCCACAAAATATATTCAATTTTATAAACAGCGTAAATTTGAGCAAAGCGGCGATAAATTTTAGTGACCATAAAATCGCCGAAGCCGTCAAAAAGCGCAAGATACGATCCTTTAATTTTCAACTGTTCAATCAGTTTTTTTCGCTTTTTTAAAATTTCATTAAATTCAGTTTGCTCGCGATGCAGCTGAGCTTTAAGATCAACTCCGCTGCCAACCATTCGTACTAATTCTTTAAGATAATGTTCAAAGCTGGAAACTTTTCCCACCCACATATGAGCAACATAGAAATATTTTTCGTAATAATTTTGAATTAATTTATAAATTGCCGGCCTAATTTTATCTTTTATCTGATCAATGCTTTTTTCAAAAAGTTCTTCGTACTTACGGCTGTGAGTTTCAAAACCAAATTTTGCCGCTTCCTGTTCTTTAAATTTTTTAAAAAGTTCACAAAAAAGCTGTTCGTGATATTTATCTTTTTGGATTTTAATAGCAATTTGCAATAATTCCTCGTGTTCGATTTGAATTAAAGATCTTTTGGTCGGCTGGGTTAGAAGAACAAAATATTC
>JBFLZX010000111.1:0-1638 GCA_040756075.1 Patescibacteria group bacterium
CCTAGATCCTGCGTGAAAAATGCATTTTTTCACCGTAGATTAGCTAGAAAATAATTTAAATTTATTCTAAAATAATTATTCTTTATAATAAATCGTTCAAATTTTTGAGTCGAAGAATTCTATTTCTTGCATGCCAAAATATTTTTTGCTGAGGTGAATTTTTAGGAAATCTAAGGATCTGCTTACTTCCATGTCTGACAAATGAGCTGGGCAATAAAAGCAGTTCGTGTCTTAAAGTTTGTAAAGTTTTACTTTGCCATTGCTCTGGTAAACAAAGTTTTTGAAACCATTTAACTAGGTCATAAGTTAAAAGCAAAACTTCCAAATAAAGCTCATTTGCCACAAAGTGTTTAGTGGGAATATTACTTAGATAGTAATCTTCTTTTAAACCCCGAATATTTCGTTCGCATTGCGCTCGGCCATTGTAAAATTTCCAAACATTCCGTGAAGTCATAGAAAGATTAGTAATAATAGCAGAATAAGCAAAACGATCAGTAACAAATAGGGTTGTCTGGGCTAATTCTTCTTTTGGCAGTTTTTTCCGAATAATACAAAAACGATATCCTTTTGGCCAATTAACTGGTTGGTAGTAAAGCTCAGAAAAGCTGTATATTTCATTGATGGGTTTGAACTTAAGACCGCTAAGTTTGTATTTAAGAGGGCTGGTCAAATCAGCAACAATGACAAATTCCACAAGATTTTGGCTTAAAAGAGCAATAATTTTCTTATCATAAAATCCTGCATCGCCACGAGAACGTAAAGTGTAATTTCCGAGAGAATATTTTTCTAAAATTTCTTTAAGTGATTGATAAGCTCCCAAAGAAGTATAGACATTGCCTTTTCTTAAATAACCAAAAAGGCTTTGGCCGCTTTTTTCTTCAAAACAGAACAGGGGATGATAAGATTTTTTACCACGATGCTTTGGATTGTAACCCTTTTCTGCCCCTTCTTGCTTTCCAAAAACAGTGAGAATACTTGAATCAAGATCAAAAATCAATTTCTTATCTGGCACAATCAGACTAAGAAAATACTCTCTTAATCTATTATGCAAGCTAAGAAGTTGGGGAAGTAAATCTTTCGAACTTCTTAAAAGAAAACGTCGCAGGGTAGTTGGCTTAGGAAAGCTTTTTAATCCCGTCAATGACTTAAAAATACCATTATTCCCAAGAAGGTTAGTGATTTCAATTCTCCCAAGGCCTAAAACAATGGGGTAAATCAAAGAAAAGATCATTTCCGAAAAAGTATAGTGGTTATTTCGTTGTTCATAACGAATATTCAAAGTAAGAAATTTTCGCAATCCTATTCTTTTTAAAAATAAACTGAAAAGATAAACACCGCCAAAGTGAGTCAGACGATTAGAACTAAATTCGATAGTCAATTTTTTGATTCCATAGCTCATACAACAAAATCGTACATCACGGACGGTTTTGTTGCAAGAAGGTGAAACTTTTAAAAGAGCATAAATTAGCAAAAATATTAACCTACCCAATCCTGTTTCGTGCAGGATCTAGGTAATAAATAATTTACAGTGTTATACAAATTCGTTACTTTAATTATTCTAGATGGTTTTGGTATTGCTCCTCCACACGAAGGGAATGCTGTATTTAGAGCCAAAAAACCGAATTTTGATAATTTGGT
>JBFLZX010000112.1:0-1606 GCA_040756075.1 Patescibacteria group bacterium
TACTCGGACAGATTCGGGGAACACGCACGCCATCCGCATTTCTTAAATGGACTACAAGCTACATCAGATTTAAAAGAACACTCACCTGTAACGGAAAAAAATCAACCAAATTTAATCGGTAATACCAAATTTCTAAATGTATCATAAGGAACAATCATTGCACAATATCCGCCAATTATTACGAAAATCAAACCTAGTATATAAAATATTTCTGGCAATTTCGCAATTAATTCTGTTTTATTACGAGGTAAACTATAAAATTTCTTTCTTTCCCTATATTCCTGATATTCTCGTCTATCCATTTTTTCCCTCCTTAAAGATCTACTCCCAGTATAAACTAAAATTTTAAATTTGTCCAAGTCTTTTTTTTATGTTTTTATATACACAGATAAAAACCCTGCAGCGCTAGCCAATTTATCGTTATTTTTCCTTCCAAATTTTTTTATTAACTTTAACAAATAAAATCTTATTGTTTTATTCATAAATTTATCAAGCGTTAAATTTAATATTCGCCGCATCACACACTTTTAAAAGAATTTCATCTCCATCTTTAAGAACATCAAAATGCCCAGGCGGTCTGTCGTTTAATAATAGACCCAGGATTCCCGGCGGATATTTGTTTTCGATTTCTGGGTAAGAGCGAAAAATGGTGTAGAGGAAAAAAGCAAAAGTCATTCCTTCGCTAACCCAAGCAATTTCTTTACTTTTGCCGGTAATTTTTTTTAATTCACCGTCGTAAAAAATTTTTATTTTAATAGGCTTTGGGAAATTTTGTTTCATTTTTTGATTAATATCCTTAGAAATTACTCATTATTTTTTATCTTAAATTAACTCTCTGAATTTTTGCAATCACTAAACGGATTTTTTCATAGCTTATTTCTTTTGGCAAGTAGTCTTTGATCAATTTCAATCTTTGATAATTTTTAGCTTTAGACATTGCCAATAAAATCTGCTGTTCTTCTTGAGGTGTAATAAATTTTTCTACTTCCAGTTCGCCTCCTCCTAGATACCATTTAATCAAATGATTAAAAATCGTACTTTCCCCTAAACTTCTTGCTTTAGCAATTTGTGAAGGGGAATAATTTTGCTTATACAATTTCACAGTTTCCATTACTGTATCTGAGCGCAGTGGCGAGAATTTCTGTTCTTTTACACTCTCAATATCTGATATAACTGAAGCATTTTGCCATTTAAAATTCAGGCAAACATCACAGCCCCGACAATTATGTTGGTAGTTTTTTAAATCCGGGTCAACAAAATATTCTAGAATAAATTTCCTTCTGCATTTTTTACTTTCCACATATTCTATCATTTTTTCTAGTTGATGATATTTTATGTTATTAATTTGCTTTATTTCATCCCAACTTTTTCCTAAAGAAAACATCTCATCTTGGCTTTTTTGGTATAATGGTAAATTAGTGGTGCTATTTTGAAAGAATTTCGTCAATCATTTTTAGTTTTTGTGTTCTTTTTAAACCTCGATGAATCCTTAACATATCTTTTAAATGGCTAAATGTTCCATCTAATGAATTGGTTGTGTTTGGAATATTAAGTTCTGGGTATTTTTGGTAAGTGTAAAGAATTGGTAAATTTTTTGTTATACTTC
>JBFLZX010000113.1:0-1580 GCA_040756075.1 Patescibacteria group bacterium
TTGCTAAATTAAAATCTAAATCTTCTGAAAATCTTGGAATATCATAACAAATCCGCAAACAAGTTCCGCCCATAAAAATTAATGCGGTATTATATTTAGAACCGTATAATGTTTTTAAAATTAAAACTTGCAAAAATTCTCGCAAAATATTTTGTTTTAGATCCGGCTGAACTTTATTTAAATATTTTTCAATCAAGTTCATCATATTTTTTTAATAGTTCAATAACTTGCATAATTTTAATTTTGTGTGTTGCACGAGCATATAAACCTAATTTTGTTTTACCAAGTTGTTTAACATTTTGCAATCGAAGTTCTTTTAAATATTTCATCTTTGGTTCGATGCGGTTTAAATTAATATATAAATAGTCAATCAATGCTTTTTCTTTGTCGGCAATTAAGACCACATTATTGCTGATTTTTTTTTGATGAAAACCAAAAAACATCAATGATTTTACATGATGATAGTAAAAAATTCCCAATTTATTTTCAAATTTACTTGTTTTTTTATTGGTAATAGAGGTAATCTGAAAAACCACATCGGGAATAATGCCATAATAACTTAAAGCGTATTCTAAACTAATATACGATGGCTCATACAATTTATTTGCGATAACAAGCTTACTAATCTCTGCTCCAGAAATTTTTGGATTAAAACAATACAATCCCTTTTTTAGCTGAATTAACTCTCCTTTTTTTACCCAATTAGAAATTTGTGTTTCAAGGGTATGTTTTGAAACTTTATCAAATAATTGCAAATCGCGCGTTGAAAAAACTGGATAATTTCTCAGGCGATTTTTTAGATCAGAAAGTTGCATATATTTATATTCCTACAACTCATATATTTTTATGAGTTACAGAAATGGTAACCATTGTTTCAATATTAATATTTTAGCTATTTTAAGCGATAATAACTTATATTATAATTTTAGCAGATGCAAATTTTTTGTCAATTATTTTTGATAATTGTTTCTTGACTATTACTGACCCCTTGACGTTCGTTTTTGGTGTTTGTTTCTTGAGCATTGAATATTCTTTGGTTATTGTATCTTGGTGTTTGGTTATTTTTATTTGATTTCATACACATACGTCATACCAAATCTCTGCACTAGTTTAAACCTGGGGTTAATATTTGTCATTTTGACCGCGCGCGGCAAACGTTTATCTGGCGGAATCGCTCCGCCTGGCTCATACGGTTTATTATACTCATCTTTGTGTAAAATCAAATAAGTCGCACCAAGTTTTTTTAGGATTTTTGGTGTACGCGGACTTGTTACATCGTAGATTAAATGCCGAATTTTTTCTTTGCCAGTTGTATCTGGCTCTGGCTGGCCATTGATCATTGGTTTTTGATGATAACGCTGCCAGAAAAGATAAGTCGGTGTTGGAGCATAATTTGAATTAACATATGGGTATTCGGCAATGACAATTTTCTTCGTGTCATTCCGAACGAAGTGAGGAATCTCTCGCGAATGCGAGATCGAAGAATCCTCTTGCACAACCGCGTCATTCCGAGCGAAGCGAGGAATCTCTCGCGAATGCGAGATCGAAGAATCCCTCACTTCATCCGACAAATTCTTCAA